>JALYSW010000268.1 GCA_030854615.1 Gemmatimonadota bacterium | reverse complement strand
GCTGAATTACACGACCGTGCTCGATCTGGTCTTCCTGGCGCTGGCCGGCATCCTCCTGCGTCGATTCTTCAAAACCGGCGGGCCTGCGATGTTGCGCATGATGCGGCTGCCGAGCGATTCATCCGGTCATGGGGCAGGGAGCGGGCATCCGCACGGGATGTGAGTCGCCCAGGAGATATTCAATGCAGATGGGAATGATTGGGCTTGGCCGCATGGGCGCGAACATGGTGCGTCGTCTCATGCGAGGCGGTCATTTGTGCGTCGTATTCGACGCACAACCGAAGGCGGTGAAGGCGCTCGCGGCCGAGGGCGCGACTGGTGCCGCAACCCTGAACGACTTCGTCGCGAAGCCTTCGACGCCGCGCGTCGTGTGGCTAATGGTTCCGGCAGCTGTCGTCGACGAGACGCTCGACGAGTTGCTGCCGCGGCTCAGCGCGGGCGACGTCGTCGTGGATGGCGGCAACTCCTACTATCGCGACGATTTGAAGCGAGCGAAGCGGCTCGCCTCGGCCAAAGTCCACCACGTCGATTGTGGAACGAGCGGCGGCGTCCTCGGGCTCGAGTGCGGCTATTGTCTCATGATCGGCGGTGAGCACGACATCGTGCAACGGCTCGATCCAATCTTCGCCACGCTCGCTCCTGGCGCCGGCTCATCCGCGAAGACTGCCGGTCGCGATGGACGCAATCCGACCGCGGAGCAAGGCTATCTGCATTGCGGTCCTAATGGCGCCGGTCACTTCGTGAAAATGGTGCACGGAATCGAGGACGGCATGATGGGCGCCTATACGCTGAGGGTTTGAACATTCTGAAACACGCCAATACCGGGAAGGCGGCGGCCGGGGCCGCGGACGCGGAAACGACGCCGCTGCGCGATCGCGCGGCGTATCAGTACGACCTCGATTTGGCAGACGTCGCGGAAGTCTGGCGCCGGGGAAGCGTGATTGCGTCGTGGCTGCTCGACCGCACGGCCGCGGCACTCGCCGCGAGCCCGGCTCTCGACGACTTCCAGGGCCGCGTATCTGATTCCGGCGAAGGTCGATGGACACTCGAGGCGGCGATCGATGAGGCTGTACCCGCAAACGTACTGTCCGCGGCGCTCTTTGCGCGCTTCGCTTCGCGCGGGCAGGCCGATTTCCAAAACCGTCTGTTGTCCGCCATGCGCTCGCAGTTCGGTGGTCACGCCGAAAACCCGACGTAGACGTGATCGACGAAACACGCCTGCTCGACGACATTCAGCGGCGGGCGTTTGCGTATTTCGCGCACGAAACGAATCCCGCCAATGGATTGGTGATCGACACGAACACCAAGGGCGCGCCGTCCAGCATTGCCGCGGTGGGGCTCGCGCTCACCAGTTACCCGGCGGCCGTGGAACGCGGCTTCATCTTGCGCGAGCTGGCCACGACGCGCACGCTAGCCGCACTGAAGTTCTTCTGGCGAAGCAAGCAAGGTCCGGAGCCAGAGGCCACGGGTTATAAGGGTTTCTACTATCACTTTCTCGATACGACCACCGGCGCGCGAACGTGGGATTGCGAGCTGTCGACGGTCGATTCGGCGTTCCTCATTGCGGGCATGCTCGTCGCCGGCGCCTACTTCGACCGAGCCGATGACGCCGAGCGCGAGATTCGAGACCTCAGTGAGCAACTGTACGCGCGTGTCGATTGGCAGTGGGCGCTCAACGGGGGTTCGACGCTTTCGCACGGCTGGATGCCCGAGCACGGTTTCCTGCCATACCGGTGGGAGGGCTACGATGAGGCGGTGCTGCTGTACGTGCTCGCCCTCGGGTCGGACGCGCATTCGATTCCCAGCGAGTGCTACGACGCCTGGGTTTCGACATACGAGTGGCGCACCGTCTACGACACGTCGTTCCTGTTCGCCGGTCCGCTGTTCATTCACCAGCTCAGCCATGTGTGGATCGATTTCCGCGGCATTCAAGACGCATTCATGCGCGCGCACGACTGCGATTACTTCGAGAACAGCCGGCGAGCCACGCTCGTGCAACAGCAGTACGCGATGCGCAATCCGCACGGATTCGAGCGGTACGGCGAACGGCAGTGGGGAATCACGGCGAGCAATGGCCCCGGAAAGGTGACGCGCACGCTCGGCGGAGTCCGGCGCAAGTTTTTCGGATATCTGGCGCGCGGTGTTCCGGACGGGCCGGATGACGGAACACTTGCGCCGTGGGGAGTCATCGCGTCGCTTCCGTTCGCGCCGGAGATCGTGCTGCCAACCATAGCGAGCATGCGACAACTGCCCATCGGCTGCGAGGATCATCCATACGGATTCAGGGCGGCGTACAATCCAACGTTCCTCGATTCCAGCGGATCGCCGGGTTGGTGGGTGTCGCCATACCACTGCGGCCTCAATCAGGGACCGATCGTCGTGATGATCGAAAACTATCTGTCGGGGCTCGTTTGGAAGTTGATGCGTGCCGATTCTCATATCGTGGCGGGACTTCGTGCCGCCGGCTACACCGGAGGTTGGCTGTCATCACCTTCGTCAATTGAAACGTGACTTACGCTGCGCAGGGCCCACTTTACATGCTGCCATTCGATCATCGGCACTCGTACATCTCCGGCATGTACCATTTCACGCCGCCGCTCACGGCGGAGCAGCACGCCGCAGTGACGGCGAGCAAGCAGGTCATCTACGACGGCTTCCGCGAGGCGGTCGCGAACGGACTACCGAAGGAACGGGCTGGCATCCTCGTCGACGAAGAGTTCGGCGCCGACATCCTGCGCGACGCCGTGCGACGAGGGTATGTCACCGCAGTCTCGACCGAGTTGAGCGGATCCGACGAGTTCGAGTTCGAGTTCGGCGATGACTTTTCCGCGCACATCGAAGCCATTTCCCCGACGTTCGCCAAAGTACTGGTCCGCTACAATCCCGAAGGCGACGCCGCGCTCAATGCTCGGCAGACTGCGCGGCTCAAACGCCTGTCCGACTACTGCCGCAAGGCAACCCAGGCGTTCATGTTCGAGTTGCTCGTCCCGGCGACGAAGGCGCAGCTCGATGGAGTGAAGGACGTGCAATCCAGCTATGATCTGGATGTGCGCCCCGCGTTGATGCTCGAAACGATTCGTACTCTTCAGGACGCGGGGGTCGAGCCTGACGTGTGGAAGATCGAGGGGCTCGATCGCCGCGAGGATTGTGCGTCGATCGTAGAGACTGCGCGGCGCGGCGGCCGAAGCGGCGTCGGATGCATCGTGCTCGGCCGCGGCGCCGACGAACAGAAAGTCGTCACATGGCTCGAGACCGCCGCGTCGGTGCCGGGATTCATCGGCTTCGCCGTGGGACGCACGACGTTCTGGGACGCGGTCGCCGACTTCCTGGCGAATCGTGCGACGCGTGAGCAGGCGGTCTCGCGCATCGCGCAGCGCTATCAGGAGTGGGCATCGATCTTCGAGCGCACGCAGCCCTGAGCATCGCCAGACGTCCACTCGAGAGTGGAGATCGAGATGACCAAGGTGAAGAGCCGGCCGGCGCCCTCCGACGCACTGGTCCTGTTCGCTCGAGGTAGAGACTGCCACGCTCGAAGAGACGGACAACCCTGAACTCGCCGACATGACGCGGCGGTTCTGGGTGAGCGTGGCCCTGAGCGCGCCACTGCTCGTCGTGGCGATGGGAGACATGCTGCCCGGTCGTCTCATCGAGCGGATGGTCGGAGCGACGGTGTCGGCCTGGCTCCAACTCGTCCTCGCGTCGCCCGTGGTGCTCTGGGGCGGATGGTCGGTTTTCGTGCGGGGACGGCAGTCCGTCGTCCACCGCAGTCCCAACATGTTCACGCTGATCTCGTTGGGCGTGGCCATGGCATTCATCGAGAGCGTGCTGGCTACTGTCGCACCGCAGCTGTTCCCGGCCGCGTTTCGCATGCAGGGCGGACACGTCGCGGCCTACTTCGAAGCGTCGGCCGTCGTCATCACGCTGATGCTGCTCGGGCAAGTCCTCGAGCTGCGTGCTCGCGGCCGGACGAGCTCCGCGATTCGGGGCCTGCTCGGGCTGTCGCCTAAGCCCGCCCGCAGGCTGCGGGCCGACAATACCGAAGAGGATGTCGCGCTCGACCAGATCGTGGCCGGCGACCTGCCGCGCGTCCGTCCGAGAGAAAAAGTCCCCGTCGATGGTCTGGTGACGGAGGGTCGGAGTGCTCTCGACGAATCCATGGTGACTGGGGAGCCGATCCCTTCGGAAAAGCAGACAGGCGACCATGTCAACCACGTCATCGGTGCGACCATCAGCGAACGGGCTCGCTCATGATGAAGGCGGAGCGCGTCGGAGCTGAGACGCTGTTGGCGCGGATCGTCAAGAAGGTGAGCGAAGCGAAGCGCAGCGCAGCCGGGCCCCGATCCAGCAGCTCGCCGACCGCGTGTCCGTCGTCTTCGTGCCCACGGTCGTAGCGATCGCGGTGATCACGTTCATCGTCTGGGCCATGGTCGGCCCCGCACCGCGCCTGGCGTACGCCTCGCACAACGCCATCGCGGTGCTGATCATCGCCTGTCCGTGCGCGCTCGGGCTGGCGACGCCCATCTCGATCATGGAGGCGACCGGCCGTGGGGCGACGATGGGAGTGCTCTTCCGGAACGCGGAAGCCATCGAGATCCTGCGCAGCGTCGACACGCTCGTCGTCGACAAGACCGGAACGCTCACCGAGGGCAAGACGAAGCTGACCCAGGTGATCCCCGCGGGAGGGTGGGAGGAGCAGGATGTGCTCCGGTTGGCCGGGAGCCTCGAGCGAGGAAGCGAATATCCCCTCGCTTCAGCGATCGTCGCCGGTGCCGAAGAGCGTCACATCACACTCGTACCATCGACCGACTTCGCGTCCCACACCGGCAGCGGCGTGTCGGGGGAAGTCGAGGGCCGGCTGGTGGCGCTGGGGAGTCCTGCGATGGCGGCGGAACAGCAGATCGAGGTCGGCGCACTCGGGACCATAGCCGAAGAGATGCGAGCCGATGGCCAGACCGTCATGTACGTGATCGTGGACGGCGGGTTTGCCGGCGTGATCGGCGTGGCCGGCCCCATCAAGGCAAAGACGGCCGACGCGATCCGGGAGCTGCACGCCGACGATCTCCGCGTCGTCATGATGACGGGCGACAGCAAGTCCACCCGCCTTGCTCGTCGCGGTCTTGCGGTGGTCAGGCGGGGGACAGGGGCTCGCGGACCGCTCACCCCGCATTCAGCCGCTCGTCAGGTTCGGTGCTCACCTTTAGGTCCCATATGTGCAGGAGGCCAACGTGGTGACGCATCAGGAGGGAGATGTGAGGCGGGCGACGAGAATTCGCAGGGCCATCTAATCGACGACAATGATGTTCGGGGCGGTGTTGCTCAGTGGCGGTGCTGCTCAGTGGCTGTCTTTCGTCGGACAGGCAGACGCTCCGCACCAAGGTGGTGTCGTGGCTCGCCAAGCGGGCGTTTTCCAGACACCGGCCGAATGTGACGCAGCTCGAATCGGCGATCCCGTCATGTGCGTGGCCGCGATGCGGTTCCACTCGTGCGATTTAACAGATGTGCGCTTTGTCAACGGCCAGAACTACCGCATCGTGCGCCCGCCGCCGATGTACCTATACGAGCGTGGAAGCCGCGCGGGGATGGCATGAGGGCTCGCGACTCGTCACGGACTACTTCTTGAACGTTGCCGCTGGTGATTCAATACGACCCCTGACACTCTTTGCGGTCATGACGGCGTGTCCGGAGAATCACCGCTTCCACGATCTCCTCGAGTTGGCCTTCCGACGTGACGACGAGCTGGTTCAGTATGACGACTTTCACCACGAGTATCGCGTCGCGCGACTGCTCCGCGAAACCGTGCCATGACGTGATCCACCACCACGCGGGGCGAAACCTCCACTCGAACGAAGGAACTACACATGCCACGGTATCGAATGCCACAGTATCGGATCATCAGCGTTCTCGCGGTGCTCGCTGGACTTGGAATCGCGACGCCGGCCATCGCCCAGCAAGCGGGAATGTCCGGAATGCAACAGCACATGACGCAGATGCAGGAGTTGTCGCGCCAGATGTCGGACATGTCGGCGCGCATGCAGCAGATGCAGCAGCACATGCAGCAGCAGATGGCGGCGATGCCAAGCGGTCAGATGAGCGCGAGTCATCACGCCATGCAGAAGTCCGTCGATCACATGAATGCGATGACGACGCAGATGAAGGGGCTCGCCGAGCAGATGCAAACGATGATGAAGGACGAGCACCTGATGAAGGATCGCGCGATGCAGCACGACATGGACGACATGCAGCAGCACATGACGTCGGTGTCGAAGGGGATGAGCAACATGCTCAACACCATAGAGCAGATGCAGAAGCGGTTGGACAGCGAGGCGCCGCCGGCAAGGAAACCGTAACCGGGTAGGTGCTCTCATGCGGGACATCACGAGTAGATCGTGGCGGCGGATTTTGGACGCTGCGTGGCGGATCATCACGCCGATCGAGGAGGGGTGCGCACAGCTGCCGGCGCTGGCGTTCCCGAACTACCCAGCGACGGGCGCCGAAGCGAACGCACTGGTGGGCCGCGGCGGGCACCACTAGCGCCCGATCGCGCCGTCACGGGACGACGTCGCGGAGATCGTCATGACCACCGCCTCTGCTGACGCGATGCAGGCGCAGCGATGAGCAAAACTCCCCGCGCCACACATCGAGCGGGCGCGCGCCCTCGATCTCGAAAACGGTCTACAAGGACAGCCTGCGCCAGCTCCAGGTCGAGCTCGTCAAGCTGCAGCCGTCACCTAATCAAATGCGACCCCAGGACACAGGACAACCAAATATGAGACACGGATTATTTCTCGTAGTTGCTGTTTGTTCAAGTGTGGCAACTGCAAATGCTCAAGGCGAGCAAGACGTTTTTGTCCACCCGTTCTTTTCGCATATGGCGCTCGCCGATCCGGTGGGAGCGGTGAGCTTTCGGTTCACCGGTATGGAGCGCAGAGAAGGAGACGTCGTGGGTGGGGATGTCGGGGCGCACATCGAAGCGGGTTTGCTTCCTCGATTGGGCATCCATATTCGCAGTGACGGAATCAAGAGCGAGAGGTTTTCCGAGGTGATGCTGATGTACAACGCGTTCACAACAGCGAATGAGAATTTCGGGGTAAGCGTGTTCGGACAGGTGAGCGTTCCTACCGGGCCTGGGGCCTCTTCCAATACCTACAAGGGTCTTATCGGAGTGGGCATAAAGAAGGCACTTCCACCGGTGGTCGTGTTCAATGGCGACATTCACTACGATCCAAAAGACAAGATGGCAGAATATGAGGGGTCTCTGGTCTTCAAAGCTTCTCAGCTTCTCTATCCTATCATCGAAGTACGTGGTGAGATAACGCCTGCAGGCACATCTGCGTACGTTCTCCCGGCGCTGAAGTTTCGGATCGGGACGCACCAGGATATCGGTGTTGGCTTCCAAATAGCTGCCTCGACTATGCGCGAGTATGACGTGAAGGCACTATTGCAGTACGGGTTTGAAAGATGAGGCCATCTTGACGCAATCGATCGTCTGAGGAACTATAAAAAGATAATTTGAAAATGACTAAGCTCGGTGCCGTTACGAAAGACAACCTGAATAAACAAGGATTTGGGAACCTTGATGATGAGGCGAAATCCCGCTATGCATTGCCACTGCGGTTCACGCCTGCAGTCGCCGCCATCCTGATCGTGGTTGGACTAGCCTTGCGGTCACCCATCTGGCTTGGGGCAATGTCTCTTGTTGCCTTGAGCGGAGCCCTTTTCCCCAGATGGATGATTCTTGATCTGGTTTACAACCTCGTCGTTCGGCATTTATTCCATGCGCCGGCATTGCCGGCCACGCCAACGCCGAGACGGTTTTCCTATATTCTTTCCACTGTATTCCTGGCAGCCTCGGCCCTATCCTTCCATTTTGGCTGGGCGGTGTTGGGATTTATCCTGGGAGGCATGGTGGCTATCGGGGCCACCATCTTGGCCACTTCGCTCTGGTGCCTGGGGTCGTGGTTCTACCGGCTGAGTTTCAAGCATGCCGCGGCATAATTGGATCTCGACCCAGGTTGGATGAAATACTGCAAGGGGAACCAACTAGGATGGGCGGTACCATACTTTAGTGGCTCGTCCGGGAATCGAGTGGGTGAAACAGCATAGCTGATCTTTCTCGGGTGAGGTTTGACCGTGGACGATCGAGCGCCATATGCGACGATTCTGGGACTGAGCGATCCGTGGGACGTCGAGCGTGTCGAGCTCCGCTCCGACGAGAACGCGGTTCACATCTGGGTCGGGGAACGCGCAGGGACTCGCTTCACGTGTCCCGAATGCAGCGAAGTCGCCCCGATCTACGATCATGTCGAGCGGCACTGGCGTCATCTCGACACCTGCCAATTCACAACGCAACTGCACGCCGCGGCGCCGCGTGTGAACTGTCCGTCGCACGGGGTGAAGACGATTCCCGTTCCTTGGGCCGAACGCGGGTCGCATTTCATGCTGCTGTTCGAACGACTGGCAATCGCGTGGCTCCGCGAAGCGACGCCACTCCCGGTCGCCCGACTCTTCGGCCTGACGTGGGAGCAGACGAATGGCATCGTCGTGCGTGCGGTGCGACGAGGCCTGCGGCGTCGGCCTCCGGCGGCCGCGACTCGCCTCGGCATCGATGAGCATTCCTTCCTGAAGCCACTCCAGTACGTGACGATGATCATGGACCTGGACCGGCGCATCGTGCTGCACGTCGGCGACGATCGCCGGAAGGAGACGCTCACCCCCTACTTCGAAAGCCTGACGCTGGAGGAGCGGGCCGGCATCACCGCGATCGCGATGGACATGTGAGATCCATACTTCAACGCGATCGGGGCCTGGGTGCCGAATGCCGAGCAGAAGGTGGTCTTCGACAAGTTCCACGTGATGTGGCACGCCAACTTCGCCGTCGATCGCGTCCGAGCCACCGAGCAGACGCTCCTGCGGACGCGCGGGGACCGGCAACTGACGGGCACCAGATACTTGTGGCTGAAAAATCCGGCTCGCCTGAGCGTCGCGGCCCGCGTCCAATTTGCACGTCTCAAACGGAGTTCGCTCAAGTCGGCGCGGGCATGGGCCCTGAAAGACTCGTTCCGCAACCTCTGGGAGTACCGCTCGATTCCAGCCGCGCGCGCGTTCATTGGGCGATGGCTCGCGTGGGCGAAACGCTCACGGCTGAAAGCGATGATCTCCTTCGCCGGCATCATCGAGCGACGGCTCGAGAACATCCTGACCTACCTCACGCATCGCATCACGAATGCCGTGAGCGAGGGCCTCAACGCAAAGATTCAGTGGATCAAATACGCCTCGCGTGGCCTCCGTGATCGTGAGCGCTTCTAGGTCGCCATTCTCTTCCACCTTGGTGGTCTCGATCTCGAGCCCCGCGTTTGAACTGCTCCCTCTCAACCCACTCCAAAGCCGGAAGAGCCACTTTAGTAAGGAAGCGTCAGGAAGCAATGCGCGGGGATGCCGCACTCAAGGAAGGCGTCGAACTCGTCCTTGATGAACCGGGGCAGTTCGCAACGCCGCGCCTTCCCGTGCGGCGCCTCGGGTCATCCGACCCCCCATGTACGCATTCTCCGCAATCTGCCGCTGGATCATTTCGTATTCGCGCCACTCGATATATCCATCGTGGTGATCTTTGAGCAAGACGGCCCATTCACTCCGGGGCACCGTCACCCCATCGCGTTTGTGCGCCCCAGATGTTGAACTGGGCTGCCACGGTGCGAGTGAAAGGCGTCCGTCCCCTCGACGGAACCCCGCGCGCGGGCATCCGGCGAGAGAGAGAACAGAACCCGCGACGCCCCATCGCGAGCTTCGAGCGATTCAGCGCCACGCGTACCGCTATGCAGCGGCTCAGCGCGGAGGAGGACACCGACGAAGGGCACACGCGGTGGACAAAGATGGAGCTGACGTTGGTGCTCGCCGAAGCGACTGGCCGGCGGCTCGGCTCCATTGCAGATGAGCGACCGGCAAGAGGTTTTCTGCGGACTCACGCGGGGCGAGAGTATCCGCAGCATCGCGCGAGGGTTGGGTCGTGCGCCGTCGACGATTAATCGCGAGATTCAGCGCCATGGGGGAGCCAAGCGCTATCGCGCCAGCGTGGCCGATGCGACCGCCTCGCAACGCGCGCATCGGCCAAAGCGATGTCGGTTGGCGCGGACACGCCTCCTCTGGCGCGCGGTGGCCAGGCGCGTGCGCAAGCACTGGTCGCCGCAGCAGATCGCCCAGCGACTGGTGATGACCTACCCGAACGATCCCGCGATGCTCATCTCGCACGAAACGATCTACCGCCCCTTGTCGGTGCAGGCGCGCGGCGCGCTCAAGCGCGAGCTGATCGCGCATCTCCGCCGCGGGCTGGGTCACCGGCACCCACGAGCGGCGGCGCGCAACAAACGCGGACCGGGGCAGTTGCTTGGGATGGTGTCGATCGCCGAGCGCGCGCCGAGCGTCGACACGCGCGCCGTACCCGGGCACTGGGAAGGCGATCTCCTTATGGGCAAGCGTGGCACCCAGATCGCGACGTTGGTCGAGCGACAGTTCCGCTTC
>JALYSW010000264.1 GCA_030854615.1 Gemmatimonadota bacterium | reverse complement strand
CAGCACCGCCGAGCTCGGGACAGTGAGTGCGGTGTGCGAGGGCGTCGTGAGCGCGACGGTCGCATACATGCCGGGCATGAGCCGCCCGCTGCGATTGGGCACCTCGATGCGGGCCCGCATAGACCGCGAGACGGAATCGAGCGTCGGATATACGTATGCGACGCGGCCCGCGAGAGGAGCGCCGGGATATCCGACGAATTGCACCGATGCCGTCGAACCTACGCGCACCGCACCGACGTCTGCCTCACGCAAGGCGACGTCGACCCACACCTCTGAAAGATCGGCGACGTCGTACAGCATCTGCCCCGGCTGAATCGCCTGCCCTTGCACGACGTTCTTCTGGAGCACCACGCCCGATGCCGGTGCGTGAAGCGTGAGCGTGCGTCTCGCTTTCCCTGTTCGCAGAATGTCCTCGATCTGCGAATCTGATATGTCCCAGAGCTCGAGGCGACGACGGGCAGCGACGACCAGATCGATGGTCGCTCCGGGCGCGCCTGGCACGGAACTCCCGTGGATGCTCTTCGCGAGGTTCCCCGCGACCAAGAGCTCCTGCTCGGCGGCGACGAGCTCCGGTGAGTAGACATCCAGCATCGGTTGCCCACGCCGCACACGCTGCCCCGTCTGATCGACGTACAGTCGCTCCACGTATCCACCGATCTTGCTAACAACCTGCGATCGCTTCGCTTCATCCACCGTCACGGTGCCGACCGTTCGCACCGAGCTCTCGAGCGTGCGCCGTTCCGCGGTGCCGAAGGTGATGCCGAACTGGCGGATCTGACTCGCGGTGATCTGGATGGCATTTCCGTCACTCGCGGACGCTGCGCTCGTTTGCATGCCCTCGTGATCGGGCGAGGGTGCTGATGCGACGACCGTGGAGGTGGTGGGGTGGCGGCGACGGAGCGCGAACACCGTGATTGCGCCCGCCGCGAGTAGCCCCACGATGATCCATAAACGCCGGCGTCGAGCGAGCGACGCACTCATCGCGGATTCGTTCGTCGGGATGGTCATCGCAGCACCTCCGCGCCAACCGTGCGACGTAGCGTCGCGAGCGACTTCGCAAAATCGGTGAGCGATAGCCAGTACGCGGTCTCGATCGTGAACAAGCTGGCCTGCGCATCGATCATCGACGAGAAGGCGACCCGGCCCACCTGATAACCCGCCGTCGCCGAGGCGAGTGTGGCGCGCGCTTGTGGGATGATGGCGCTCATGGACAGCGCGAGTTGGGTACGCGAACGCTCGATATCGCTCACGCTCGATGCGATCTCGGCTCGAAGAGAATCGACGGAGGAGCGATGCCCCGCTTCGAGCGCATTCAGGTCCGCATGCGCAGCGGCGCTCTCTGCATCCTGGTTTCGCCCTCCTTGTAACGGAATCGGGATCGATATCACCGCCGAGACCATGTCGCCTCTGCCTCGGCGTTGCCCGTACTGAAGCGAGACATCGAAATCCGGGAGGCGCGCCTTGTTCGCGAGCTCTGCTCGCGCCGCTTGCGCCTGGATCTCCGCCTCGTGTGCCTGCAACATCGGATTTAATCGGACGGCGAGCGCCTGGATTGAGTCCAGAGGCAGAAGCGGCGAATCCACGACCCGAGCACCCAGGGCAGCCGAGGTGAAGTGCACCTCCGCGGCCGAATCCGGAACTGCCGCATGTGCGACACGATCCGGAATCGATGGGTCGGGAACGGGAATGTCGCTCGGCCGGTCGAGCGCGGCGTTGAGCCGAGCGAGCGTCGCGTGTCTCGCCTCCACAAGGGTGGAGGCCTGGCTACTCAAGCGCGCCGCCTCTGTCTGCACGCGCAAGAGGTCCGCTTGCGCGCCTCCTCCGGCCGTGTACTGAACTTCCGTCACCTTGGCGAGACTACCCAGCATCGCCTGGTTGCGCGTTACGATCTCCATGGCGCGGTCGAGAAAAGCAAGATCGTAGTACGCGTCCTCTACCGTCTGTGTGACCTGCAGGCGCGCGGCAGCAACCAACGCCTCCGCGCCACGGGCCTCGTCGGTCGCGGCCCGCGTGCGAAGGCCAAGTTTTCCTGGATACGGCAGCGACTGCGAGATGCCAATCATCTTCATCGTCATGAAATCCGAAAACCCCGGCTGGCTTACGGGGAAGTTCAGAAGACCAGCCATGAGAATGGGATCCGGACGCGCACCCGCAGGCGCGATCCGCGTGCGCACCGCCTGAGCGTGCGCCGCAGCCGCGGTGATCTTCGGATTGGCCTCGAGCGCGACGGCGAGGAGGGAATCGAGCGCTGGTGACGGGCGATCCACTCGTCGACCGGTCGCATCGCTGCCGGTTGGCGCGGCTGTCCGCACCTGGGCACCGAGTACAACCGTGCACACCGCGCTGACGAGCGACAGACGGACTGCCGCCGATGAAAAAAATAAAATTGATGACATGACCCGCTTCGCAGAAGTTCAAATGACGCACGACGGTCGCGTGGCGCGATGCGATCGTGCGAGACTCCGCACCGAAGCCTCGTATACAAGGCGGTCAGGTGCGGCTCACGAATGCCGGGCAGCGATTTGAGTGCGCATGCCGGCGTACGACGTGTGAGGAACTACGCTCGAGGCGGAGGAAGCTCGGGAGGTGTGCTGATCGATGCGGGCGCATGCACGACGAGACAGACATCATCGTGCGAGATGACAGGTGCAGGACTCAGCGCGATCGCAGTCGAGAGCACGGCGAGGGGTGCGCACGGCGCCATGCCGTTACAGTTTGCGGGCGCCCATGGGGTGCGACAGGGCTCCGGGCGGTTCCCGGATGGATTGGTCGCATCCGATAGTGCATCGCGCGCCTTGGACGTGCGCGTGGAGCCCATCGCCACCATCGCTGAGGATGTGCCGCTGACCATCCCCGGCATACCTGCCGGCAATGCGCACCCGGCGCCGCCCGCCAGGACGAGCAGCTGAAGCGGGAGGAGGACAGCAGCAACCGCCGCAAACCGGCGCGAACGTTTCATGATGTGGAAGCTAACATCGCTGCGAAGGCCGGGAAGGCTCGAAGTGGCTTCCCCATGGGATCGTCGCTATTCCCTGCCCGATCTGTCGCCAACTGTGCCTGATTCGGCTTCGTGGCTCAAGCTGGCTATGGCTCCATCCGCCTTCGGCGGTCAACAGCCGCCTTCGGCATGCCGGGAGAATGCTGCCCCTTGTACAGCGTCGACAAGCCCGTGAACACTTGCTGCTGCAACACGTCAAACTCGTCGTCCACCAGTGCAGGGTCATTCTGTCGTCCGTGAGAGGCGGGACGTGAGGATTGCATGCCCCGACCGTGAACGATGCTACGCACTCCATTGTAGCAATCGGCCGTTGCTTGAAGGAAGTACTGGTCAACCGATCCGTCCGAAACGCGTTTGGAAGTGGACGCGTGTGCAAGTGAGTCGCGATGGCGCTGAGGGGCGCTGCCTATTCAGCGATGGCTAAGCGAGTACACGTAGGCGGCGACGGCGCAAACCTGCGCGCCGCTCAACGCGGCGCCGCCCAAGGCCGGCATCGGAGCCGAGTGCTGCTTGGGCTTCGCAACGCCGGTCCGCACCAGGCCGGCGATCGCCATGTACGATCCGTCGATGTCGAGCCACCGCGTGTCCACGAGGTTGGGTGCGAGCGCCGTGCCCCTGGCATCGAGACCGTGGCAAGCAAAACAGTTTCCGGCTCCGCTGAACACCGCGCGACCCTCATCGACGAGACGTTGGTCAACCGCAGGACAGCCATTGGCGGCGGCAGCGGCTGAAGCGTTTGCCGTGGGCGCGGCGCTCGTATCGGGGGCCACCGCGCGCATCATCGACATGCCGCCCCTGCCGCCAGCCATCATCCCGCCCAACCGGCCGGGCGGGGCGCCGGAACTGCTCATCGCCTTGGTCGAATCGACATTCCCCCCGGCGCCTGGACGCTGCGAGCAACCACCAACCACTGCCAACAGGATGATCGTTAAATAGCGCGCTGTACGAGCCGCAACGCTTTCCCATTGAGATGACGTGGCGCTCTTGCGATCGCTCCAGCGGGCACACCAGTCGTGCAAGTTTGTCGAGCGCCCCAACATCCTCGCGGCAATCTGGTAGTGATGATGCGATGTGTCCGTCATCTCGAACCGGGTATTAGAGATTGCCGTACCTCACGGCCAGCCAGAGCCCAATTGCCAGGACAGTCAGGCTCGCGATCGTTGCGGCGGCGGCCGACCTTGCCGTGACGTGTGGTTTGAGTTGATGCGGATCGATGCCGCCTCCGCCCATGCCAAGCACGTTTGCCGTTCCCATCCCATGCTTCAGCGAATGCGCAACGAGCCAAGCGTTGAACGGATAGGCGACCGCCGCTCCGACCATGATCGCACTGGACATGACGCCCCAGAACCGGAGGCCATTCGGCCGCATCGCTGTGGGATCATGACGCATGAGGATCGACATCACGGGGAACATGCCGCCCATGAGTGCGTTCATGGACAGCCATTCCGGAAACAATGTGCGCCGGATCGCCGTCGTGTACCCCACGCCCATCGTGACTCTCATGAAGAGCGCCTGAAAGATGAACAGCCCGAAGGTGAACCCGGCAACGTATTCGACGATCGCGTCGATACGTGGCGGCATGACCAACGCCGCCCCAATCAGCGCTCCCGCGATGATCCCGGTCGCGTCGCCGGCCACGCAGTGGATGGTGGACCCTACCGCTTGTTTCCACAGTGGAGCGACGTACGCCTCGTGCGCTCGTGGAAGCGGCTCTCGACACGACAACAGATAGACTACCAACCCTACTGGGCCAGTGTACGCGACAACGAGCGCCCACCCCCACTTCATCACGCTTGTGATCGCCGAGCTTCGAGCGAGGTCGACCACCAACAATACCAAGGACCCCAGCGTCAAAGCGAACCACAATCGGAGCGCACCGTCGATGGCGGTCACCGTACTCCCGTTCATACTTGGGCGCTCCACAACTGCATCGCGGGTGGTCGCCGCACCGGTGATCCAGCAATCCCGGACAGACGACCGCCCATCCGAATGCTGGCGGCAATCATGCGATTGGCAGCCGGAGCCGGACTGTGGTGGTCGTGTTCACGGGCCATGGTCGTGCGGGGAAGGGCGAGAAACGGGATTCAGAAATGTTTGTGTGTAACGGTTTTTTCAGGCGGAGAGCTTGCCCCTGGGTTTCAGCTGCATCGACAACCGCCGGAACCGCTATTCCGCTGCGCGGCGCCCACGGCTGTACGGCCCGAAATGTCGGTATCGTAGCCAGCCCCACGCACGGCTTCGGAGATTTGGTCGGGCGACACTTTGGCCGGATCGTACGACACGTCAGCACTGGCTATGCGCACGTCCTCCACGCTAACTCCCGGCAGCTTGCTCAATGCGGTCTTCACCGCACCGACACAACCCCCGCAACTCATCCCACCAATTTCCAGGTGCATCGATTCCATAATTCCTCCGTGATCTGTTCTATCCGTTGGTGCATCCTACATCACGTCAGAGCGCAGATTTCATGCCGCGTAAAATTATACGCACACTTCATTCAAGCGAGAACAGCCGGATAACCTCGTGCAAGGTCACCGATTACGGAGCGTTCGTCTCAGAACAACACCCAAAGAAATAGATACAGCGTGTCATTGTCGGAGGCGCTGCGACCGCCGGCTACGCCGTACGACGTGGATGAGCCGTTGAACTTGTTATACGTGATGTATTGCAGCCCCAGTCGGGTGTTCTGCCAGGGATTGTAGTCGATCTCGCCGAGCAATCCCGACGCGTTCGGGCTGCCGGTGCGGCTGCCGGACACTTCATCGGGCGCGTAGAGAAGGGGGTCGGTCGTACCGGTCGTCTGGAAATACCCGAGCGTATATCCGAAGTGGGCATTGGGGAGGTAGGCGATGCTCAACCGCGCCGTCGCCAAGGTCTGGTCGACGTTGGTCGCGCCGCCGGCGAGTTGCGTGGCAAGCAATTGCTGCCGCTCGTGGATGTAACTCGCGTGTCCGATCCACGCCGCCGTTCCTCCCCGCTGCTCGACCTGCGCGTCGACGCCGATGTCAAAATAGTGATCGCGGGGGCCCGTCACGCCGGTCGGGTACATGTGCGCGTCGAAACCGAATGTCCCAACCATGAGTGACGTCGACGGCGATTCGTGTTGCAGCGCCACGCGCCAATAGGGGATCGTCCCCGCTGCCACATTCGTTGCCGTGGAGTCGAGCGGCATCGCCAGGCCCTGTGGCGCTGCGCGGTAGAACGTGACTTCGGTGTAGAGCGTGTTCGCATAGAGCGAATATGCCCCCAATCCCGCCACTGCCTGCGCAAGCACGCCGTCGATGAGCGTGCTCGCGATGGGCGACGGCGCGGTCGAGGAGCTCATGTACGGAAAGCCCCACGCGGGCACCGTGTTCCACACGTCCTGAAGCGTCGGGTTGTTGTGCAGCGTGATTCCGTAGAGCAGGTCGCGATGGGCCACCGTGTGGTGATCCGCGAATCGGAGATCGAGCATGTCGATCCCAAACGATCCGTCGGCCGCCGAGTACGTGAACTGACTGAATACACCGATCTTTGGAGTGATGCCGCCCGCGGCGTAAATGCCCAACTGTTCCGGCAACGCCGCCGTGCCGTTCTGCGTGCCGGGCAACGCCTTGTTCGTTTGCGTCACCGACGAAAGGAGCATTGCCGAAATCATGGGAATCGGCAAAAGCGCGAGCGACTCTTTCCCCGCCGAATCGCTGGGCTCTCGGATGACCTTGAGACCCGTGAGCGTGTATCCGTTCAACTTGAACTTGCGACCGAACGGCGTGAGATGCGGCATCTGATAGTGGCAGGCGCTGCAGGCCAGCCGGGTCTGCCGAGAGTACGCAGGGACGTTTCGACGAAGTGTCGCGAGCGCGCGCATCAGCGATGCCGGTGCCACCACACGATCCGCCGGCACGCCGGCGACAGCAACGGGCGACGTCATCGCGGCGCCCGGCAACGGAGCCCGGCTGATCTCGTGGGCCGGTCCGGCGGTGAAGCCGACGAGCGGCAGGACGAGCGGGAGCGCGAGCACGCCCGCCGCACAGTGGCGGAGAAATCGGCGCTGGGTCAGGACCGACGGGGCGATGCCAGTATGGCGCAACTGTGAATCGTTCAAGGATTGCCTCCGTGCGCCGGTCCGGGCGCTGGCTTAGACGAGATGAAACTCACATAGGCCGCCAGCGCGGCGAGCTCACGACCGCTGACTGAGACGACCGGCATTCCTCCCTGTCGCATCCGCACGCTCGGATGTTGGAGCAATCCGACGAGCAGCGCCGCTGGAAAACTCTTGCCAGTATTGGCGAGTGCCGGCGCGGCCCACGTTCCCCCCGCGCCGTCCATCCCGTGACACGCACCGCACGATTGCGCCTCAAACACTCCTTTGCCCTGGAGCTCGAGTTGGTTCATCGGGCGTCCAGATGCGCCTGCCGCGATTTCGACACCGGGGGTGGAATCAGATTTCGATGCGCCAGCCTTGGTCTTGCCGGCGGAAGAAGATTCTTTGGCCGACACTGTGGCGGCCGATGTTGCCGGCGCACCGAGATGCTGGAGATACGAGACGAGAGCGGTCATGTCGGCGGCGCTTATCGCAACCGCGGGCATGCCGCCCGCCTGCATCGCGTGATTCGGATGTTGCAGCAGACTTGTCAGTGCGGCAGGCGTTAGCGTCTTGCTGAATGACGTCAACGCCGGGGCGGTCTTGGTTCCGACCCCGCCGCTACCGTGGCAAGCCGCGCAGCCGTGCGCCGTGAAGATCGCAGATCCCCGCTGGTCCGCTGACGTTGCCGGTGGGGCGGCGGAGGCCACCGGTGTCGTGTTC
>JALYSW010000258.1 GCA_030854615.1 Gemmatimonadota bacterium | reverse complement strand
CGTTGATGACGATGACGTTGTCACCCGTATCCATGTGCGGCGTAAACATCGGCTTGTGCTTGCCGCGTATGATCTGTGCGACTTCGGCGGCGAGTCGTCCGAGCACCATCCCTTCGGCGTCGACGATGAACCACTTGTGCTCGATGTCGCTCGGTGTAGCGGTGTAAGTTCTCATGTGCGTCGAAAGGGCATGCAGGAAGCCTGCGCTCGCAACTGGGAGCTCGGCCGCCAACTAGGCGTTTGGGACAGACTCTTAAGCTACGAAAGGAGTTAGCCGTTGTCAACGCATCTGCGCGGGCTGGTTCTGGTGGGAGTGGCGGCATCGATCGGCGTGTCCGCGTGCAGCCATCCGGTGAGCGAGCACCTCGCCGATCTCTGCTCCGGATATTCCGTCGTTCAGCACGTCTACCTCATGGTCGATACGCTTACACCACGGGCCGGTTCGGACGCCCAGCGGATCAAGGGACGGGCGTATCCGGTCACGATCAACCTTCATACGCTCCTCAATCACAAGAACTGCCAGGACAACAGCGGCGAGGGTGCGGTGCTGGGCTACCTCCCCGACGTGCTCACGGCGGCGGTCGCGACGCGGAAGCAGGTCATGCGCTGGGGGGTGGAGGGGAAGATGCTGCGGGTGGACCTCAACCCGGGGGTGATCGACAACAACCTCAACTTCTCACTGCCGCTGGATGGCGGCGACGGGCGCTGGTCGCTGGCGAAGCTGTCGGGGCAGATCGGATGGGGACGGCTCGTGCACGATACCACCGGACTGCGCTAGCGACGGTACGCCTCGAGGCTACTCGAGCTCCACGAGCAGCGCGCCCTTCTCCACCGCCGCGCCCACGCTGACGTGAACGGCGCGCACGATGCCCGGCGCGGGTGCGCGAAGCTCGTTCTCCATCTTCATCGCCTCCATCACCACGAGCCCATCGCCGGCGGCAATGATGTCGCCAACCTTCACGCGCAGCTGCACGATGAGTCCGGGCATCGGCGCGCGCAGCGGCGCGGGGCCGGCCGGTTTGGCGACGGACGCCTGCATGTCGCGAATCGCGCGCGCGCGGGAATCGAGAGCCTCGGCGTCGTAGCGATGGCCGTCGAGCCAGAGGCGGTAGCGCCCGCGTGCGACGCGCTCGCGAAGGACCATGCGGTGGACGCTGTCATCGACGCTCACGATCCGCACCGGCGTTCCCGTCACCGACTGCATCGCCGCACGATAGTTGACTCCGTCAACTATCGCCGCACCGCCGCGAATGTCGACGGTGTAGCGCTTCCCATTGACCTCGACGACGTAGATCACGCGGACACCGGCACGAGCTCGCACACGGTCTCGACGTGGGCCGTCTGCGGGAACATGTCGTACGCACGGAGCGACGCGATCTTATAGCGCGGCATGCGCGCGAGATCGCGCGCGAGCGTCGCCGGGTTGCAGCTCACATAGATCACCGCGCGGGGCGACGGGTCGCACTGCTCGAGCTGCTCGGTGACGCGACCGTCGACGCCGGTGCGCGGCGGGTTGAGTACGACGACATCCGCTGGGAGCAGCGAGCCGAGCACCTCTTCGACCTTCGCCGAGATGGAGGTCGATCCCGCGGGGAGACGCACGGCAGCGTGCGACGACGCATCAGAGTCGAGCTCGATCGCGGAGACGCGCACGCCCGCCGATGCCAGCGCCATCGCGAGCTCCCCCGCACCCGAGTAGCCATCGACGACCGTCTGCGGCCCGTGCGACAGCACGCGTGCGAGCACGTAGTCACGCATCCGCGCCGCGACCGGAGCGTTGACCTGTGCGAACGATGCGCCGAGCGCATTGGAGTCCCCGCGCTGCTGCATGAGGCGGCGGCGTTTGTTTTCCGGAATCCACCAGAGCGCGGAAAGCGAGGGAACGGCTTCGAAGAATCGCGGCGCCTCCGGCCAGACGTCGCCTCCTTCGAGCACGAACGTCGCGCCCGTCTCGTCGATGCGCACGGCGCCGCGAAGCTGCGACGCGATCGGAAAGAACGACTGCGCCGCCATGATCTCGCCCCACACTGTCACGACGCGCTCGTCGGTGATCGGACAGTCCTTGAGCGAGAAGATCTTTCGCGGTGAATCGTACGGATGGAGGCCCGCGATCCAGCGTGCGCCGCTCCGCTGCATTGCCATCGTGAGCTTCCGACGGTAGCGCCACTGCTGCGCGCTCGGCTCGACCTCCGGCCGCTCCACCGCACGCTTCCCGATGCGCGTGACCGAATCCCGAATGATTCCGCTTTTCGCCTCGAGTTGCGCGGTGTATTCCATGTGCTGGAGCTGACAGCCGCCGCAGCGGTCAATCGTATAGTGTGAGCACGGCGGCTCGATGCGAGTCGGTGCCGGATGGTCGAGGCGAACGAAGGGCGCCCGTGCGAAGGAACCGCGCATCGCGATGTCGACGACTCCTACGTCGCCGGGGGCGGAGCGCGGCACGAAGACGACGAATCCTTCCGCGCGCGCCACGCCATCGCCGCCGGCGGCGATCGACTCGACGGTCACGGAGACGGATGCCATCAGCGTCGCCTCAGCCCGTCGCGGAGGCCGGCAATGCGCCAGGCATCGTTGCTCGCGCCACGCGCGCCGGCGGCGTCATCGCCGTCGGCTCTCACGGTAATCCGGAGCCGCCCCGCGCGCTCGCTCTCGGCGAGCAGCGCCGCGGCGATCGCGACCGCGACTTCTCCCTCCGGCGTCGAGTCGTTGGCGGTGAGCGACGGCAGCCGTCGCTCGAGCCACTGGATGTCGATGGCGCCGCGCTGAAAGTCGGGATCATCCATGACGCGCAGATGAAAGTCGCGCGACGTCTCGACGCCGACGATCGTGAGCTCGAGCAGCGCGCGGCGCATGCGCGCGATCGCCGCGTCGCGCGTGTCCGCCCACACGATGAGTTTCCCGAGCAGCGGATCATAGTGGAGCCCGATCTCGCTTCCCGCACCGACGCCGCCGTCCCAGCGCACCCCCGGCCCGCCAGGCACGCGCAGAAACGAGATGATTCCCGTCGACGGAAGGAAGTCGTTCCCCGCATCCTCACTCGTGATCCGGCACTCGATCGCCCACCCGCGCGGCTCGGTCATCGGCGGCGCAGCCGGCAACCGCTCCCCTGCGGCGATGCGGATTTGCCACTGCACGAGATCGATACCGCTCACGAGCTCCGTCACGGGATGCTCGACCTGTAGTCGCGTATTCATCTCGAGGAAGTAGAACTTCTCCTCCGCGTCGAGCAGAAACTCGCACGTGCCGGCGTTCACGTAGCCCGCGGCCTTCGCCATCCGCACCGCGGTTTCGCCCATCCGCTTGCGCAGCTCCGGCGTCATCGCGACGCTCGGCGCCTCCTCGATCATCTTCTGATGCCGACGCTGGATCGAGCACTCGCGCTCGCCGAGCGAATACATCGTGCCGTACGAGTCGCCGAGCACCTGAATCTCGACGTGGCGCGGACCGGCTATGTATTTCTCGACGTACACGGCGTCGTCGCCGAACGATGTCATCGCTTCGCGCTTCGCACTCTCCAGCGCCGGTGCGAGCTCCGCGGCGGAGCGCACGATGCGCATTCCCTTCCCCCCACCGCCGGCCGCCGCCTTGAGCAGCACGGGATAGCCGAGCGTCTCGGCCACTTCGACCGCTTCCGTTGCGTCGCGCAGCGGATCCGTCGTGCCGGGCACCACGGGCACATTCGCGGTCGCGGCGAGCGCGCGCGC
>JALYSW010000228.1 GCA_030854615.1 Gemmatimonadota bacterium | reverse complement strand
TCACGTCGTCATCCGACATGCCGGAGCTCTACGTCGACGTCAAAGGAAAGGAGCCGAACGCGTTCGTCGCCGCGGCCGCGAAGGATGTGCCGACGTGGATCTTCTCGGGCGCGAAGGATGATCTCGTGCCCGCGGTGCAGTCGCGCGATCTCATCGCCGCGATGAAGGCCGTTGGCTCCTCGCCCAGATACACCGAGTACGAAGACCTCGGCCACGGTGCGTGGGACCGCGCGTATGGCGACGAGGAGCTGTGGAAGTGGCTCTTCGCGCAGCGGCTTCAGAAGAAAGGCAGGTGATCGGCAACGCAAGCGGTTAACAGCCGTGGTGAAACGAATCGAATGGAAAACGACACGGGATAAAACGGAGACTGCAAATCCGTTCGATCCGTGCCGTTATCCGTTTAATCGTTTTCATAGAACTTCTACACCCTGAGCACCATCTCCGGAGCGACAGCTAGCGTCGCGCCTCGAGCTCCTTCTTGCCGACGTGGCGCATGTCGCCGATCTTCGGCGGCTCGCCGGTGAGCAGTGCCTTCGCGACCTTGAACAGCTGCACCGCGCGCGGCTGATTCGACTTGAGGAAGGTGGCTTCGTGCGCCTCGACCTCGATGAGCACGAGGCGCGGATCGTTCGGCCCGCCATTGCGATCGCCGCCCTCGTCGCCGAACCACGCCTTCCAGTCGGGCTTGTAGAGCGTGCGAATCAGATCGCGGTCGGTCACGATACGTGCGGTTCCGCTCACCGACACCCACTCGCGCGACTTGTTGTTGTAGTACGCGAGATTCACCTCCGGCTGCGTCGCGATCTCGTCCACGTTGTGCGTCTCGGTGCTGGTGACGAACCAGAAGTCGACGCGCGGCCGCTTCTCCTGCGTGGACATCGGACGCGAGACAAGCGTGCCATCGAAGTTGCGGCTCGTGAGCATCGCGATGTCTATGCCTTCGACGAGGGAATAGAGCTCCTCGATTTTCTTTGCGGGCGAGACGTTGTCGTTCATCATCTTGTCGGACGCCATCTTGCTGTCCTTGCTCTTCGCCTTCTTTGCGGTCTTCGTCGTCGCACTCTTCGATTTGACGCTTGGCATTTGACTCTCCCCAATGACGGTAACGGAGAGCGGGATGAGCTCTCTGGGGCACAGTAAAGCAATCCGCGCGCCGCCGCCTCGGCGAGCTCGACCGCCGAGGCGTCCGTCATCAATGCGGCCTAACCCGCCGCGAACATTTTTGTGCACAGCGCTCCGAGCTTCGTCGCCAACGCTGCGCCGCGGTCGGCCGTAAAGTCGCCCGTATTGCTGAAATCGCTGCTGCTCACCGAGCAATAAAACTTTCCCTTCTTACTCATGAGCTCGAGGCTGCCGCCGCTCCTGTAAAAGGCCCGATCGCCCACATTCGGAAGTGGCGTGTATTTGCTGCTATTTGCACTGTTCGATACCTCATTCCACCCCATCTCCGACGTGAAGTCGGTGCCCGTATGGACGCGAAACTCGCCGCCATTCGGAACCTGGAGCGTACACGAGCGCGGAAACGGTGTGTAGGATTCCACCGTCGCCGGCTTCGTGAGAATTCCTGCGGCGTCGCCTGGAACGAACGCCTTGTTGCAGTCGAGCGGCGGATCGTTGGTCTTCGAATCGTTGTCGCTGCTCGCAGCATCAGCGGTGGTGGTCGCGGCCGAGTCCTTCGGGGTGGCCGACGCGTCGTGCGACTTCGAGCACGCGAGCGCAGCGCTGAGTGCGCAGAGCGCGCCGATTATTCCCAGCCTCTCTCGGAACATGACTATCTCCTGTTGATGGTGATCACTGTAAGCGTTGCGACCTCAAGCGCCCGGCACGTGTGTCTGCAGCTCGACGATGGTAGCAGCAAGCCTGCGTCGTGCGTGGCGTGGCAGCGAGTTCAGCAGACGTGATGGGTCCGCAGCCGAGCGCGGTCGATTGGTCGAGACCCGGTCCTTTTCGGCGCGTACTGCAGGAAGCCAACTCTTTCGCGGTATCGCCTTGATCGAGGCCACCAGGTGGCGTGCGCAAACGTGCCTGCCCAATCCGGCTGGACGCGGCCAGGGCCGCCCCCTGTTGCAAAATCCCCAAGCCGCGTATTGTAGCAAACACACAGTGAATCGTGTTTCGGAATATCCGTGAACGCGGTTCCGAACAATTGGGGGACACGCATGCTCAGTCCGATGCTTTCCGAGTGGGCCGACGGGGAGGCGCTGGGCACCTATCTTGAGCGGCAGTCCGTGAGTCGTCGCGATTTTATCGCGTTTTGCTCCGAAATGGTCGCCATGTTGGGATTGAGCTCGCTCGCCGTGCCGCGCGTCGCCCACGCGCTGGAAAAGCTCAAGCGGCCCAGTGTCATTTGGCTGCAGCTGCAGGAGTGCACCGGCTGCGTCGAGAGCGCCATTCGTACCTCCGATCCGACGATCGGCGATCTGCTGCTAGATGTGATCTCGCTCGACTACCAACACACGCTGATGGCGGCGGCGGGTACGCAAGCGGAGCTCACGCTCCAGCAGGCGCTCAAGGCAAACGCCGGAAAGTACGTGCTGGTCGTCACCGGCTCGATCCCGACCAAGGACGACGGAATCTACTGCACGATCGGCGGCCGAACCGCGCGCGAGATCCTGGTCGAGGCGGCGAAGGACGCGGCCGCGATCATCGCCGTAGGTGCGTGCGCGCATTGGGGCAGTGTGCAGGCAGCGAAGCCGAATCCGACGGGTGCGGTCGGGGTGTCCGACATCATCAAGGACAAGCCGGTGCTCAACATCGCCGGCTGTCCGCCCATCGGCGAGGTCATCACGGCGACGCTCGTGTACTATCTCACATTCGGCAGACTTCCGGAGTCGGACGGCGATGGACGGCCGCTCTTCGCCTACGCGAGCAGGATTCACGACAGCTGTCCGCGTCGCGGACACTACGACGCCGGCCAGTTCGTGGATCAGTTCGATGACGAAGGAGCGCGACGCGGCTACTGTCTCTATCACGTCGGCTGCAAAGGGCCGGAGACATTTTCGCCTTGCCCGATTTTCCTTTGGAATTCACGCACGAGCTTCCCGATCGGCGCCGGTCATCCATGCATCGGCTGCACCGAGCGCAACTTCTGGGACACGATGACTCCATTCTATCATCGGCTGCCGAACGTGGGCGGCATCGCCGTCGAGCGCACCGCAGACCTAATCGGCATTTCGCTCGCAGTCGGCGCGACTGCCGGCGTCGTCGCTCATGCGGTCGCCACCGGCGTACATCAGATACACGCGCGCCGGAAATCGCGTGAGCTCCCCATCATTCCAACTCCGCCACCGGACATCTGAGCCATGGCCAGAACCAAGGTCGTCGTCGACCCGATCACTCGTATCGAAGGTCATCTGCGCATCGAGGCACTCGCCGAGAACGGAATGATCGCTAACGCGTGGGCCACCTCGACGCAGTTCCGCGGTATCGAGACGATCATGCAGGGTCGCGACCCGCGCGACGCGTGGGCGTTCACGCAGCGCATCTGCGGCGTGTGCACGGTAGTCCACGCCGTCGCCTCGTGTCGCGCGGTTGAAGACGCGCTCGACATTCACATTCCGCCGAACGCGAACACGATTCGCAACCTGATTCACGGAATGCAGTTCATTCAGGATCACGTCATCCACTTCTACCACCTGCATGCGCTGGACTGGGTGGACGTCGTCAGCGCGCTGAGTGCCGATCCGGTGAAAGCGGCCGCGATCGCGAAGTCGATATCCCCGTGGCCCAACAACTCGTCGACGAAGTTCGCCGAGGTGCAGCAGCGGGTGAAGACGTTCGTCGCGAGCGGACAGCTCGGCATTTTCTCGAATGGCTACTGGGGACACCCGGCCTACAAGCTGCCGCCGGAAGTGAACCTGATCGCCGTGTCGCACTACCTCGAAGCGCTCGACTGGCAGCGCGACGTGATTCGACTGCACACGATCTTCGGCGGCAAGAACCCGCATCCGAACTTCCTCGTTGGCGGCATGGCCTCGGCCATCAACCTCGACGAGGAAGCGACGATCAATACGGCACGGCTCTCCGCGGTGAAGGACATGATCGTGCGCGCACAGCGGTTCGTCGAAGAGGTGTACTGGCCCGATATCGTCGCGATCGCCGGCTACTACAAGGATTGGGCGGCGATCGGCGGTGGCACGGGTAACTATCTCACGGTCGGCGAGTTTCCGGACACGGACATCCGGGACCCGAGCTCGTACTATTTCAAGCCCGGCATCGTGATGAACAAGGATCTCACCAAGGTGCTGCCGTACGATCAGCACGCGGTCGTCGAGTATATCGACCACTCGTGGTACACGTATGAAGGTGGCGACGATGTCGGCCTGCATCCGTGGGACGGTGAGACGACGCCGGCCTACTCCGGCCCGAAGACGCCGTGGACCTACCTGCAGGACGAGAAGAAGTACACGTGGATGAAAGCGCCTCGCTACAACGGCGCGGTGATGGAAGTCGGACCGCTGGCGCGGATGCTCGTCGGCTACGCGTCCGGCCATCCCGATGTGAAGGCAATCGTCGACGCGACGCTCGGCGCACTGAAATTGCCGCCCGCCGCGCTCTTTTCGACGCTCGGTCGAACGGCCGCGCGCGGAATGGAGACGGTGCTTCTCTCGCGCCGCATGATGCACTGGTACGACCAGCTCGTGAACCGGATCAAGGGCGGCGATGTTCGCACCTTTGCCGGCGA
Source organism: Gemmatimonadota bacterium (assembly GCA_030854615.1). Taxonomy (GTDB): domain Bacteria; phylum Gemmatimonadota; class Gemmatimonadetes; order Gemmatimonadales; family Gemmatimonadaceae; genus FEN-1250. The sequence continues at coordinate 13,528 of JALYSW010000228.1, read as the reverse complement.
GAAATGGGAGCCAAAGACGTGGCCCGCCGGCAAGTCGCAAGGCTACGGGCATCTCGATGCGCCGCGTGGGACGCTCGGCCACTGGGTCGAGATCGAGAACGGCGCGATCACGCGATATCAGTGCGTGGTGCCGAGTACGTGGAATTGCTCGCCGCGCGACGCGAAGGGACAGACGGGGCCGTACGAGGCCGCGCTCATGGACAACCATCCGCTCGTCGATCCCACGAAGCCGCTGGAGATCCTGCGGACGGTCCACTCTTTCGATCCGTGCATGGCGTGCGGCGTGCACGTCCTCGATGCGACAGGCGCAACGCTGGCGAGGGCGAAGGCCTAATGAGTCCGCTCATCGGCGATCGCACGCCGGAGCCGCAGCCAGTGCGTACGCTCGGACTAAAGGGTCTCCATCATCCAATGCCGCCGCCGCAGGGGGCCTACGAGTGGGTCTACCTGTGGCAATGGCCCGTGCGGGCGATGCACTGGATCGCCGCGGCGTGTGTCGTGCTGCTCATTCTCACCGGGCTGTACATCGGTCGGCCGTACTTTCTCATGGATCGCGCGACGTCCGCGTCACCCATTCTCAACGGGGTGCGGCTCTCCCATTTCGTCGCCGCCGGCGTGCTGATTGCGACAGGGATCGTGCGCGGCTACTGGCTCGTGGCCGGCAACAAGTACGAGCGCTTCGCGGCGTTGTTCCCCGTGCGCAAGAGCGACTGGGTCAGCCTGTGGAAGATGATCACGTATTACGTCTTCATCCACCCCAAGCGCGCACCGCACTATCTCGGGCACAATCCGCTGCAGCAGCTTGCCTACACGCTCGTCTACGTCGTCGCGCTGGTGATGGTGGTGACAGGCTTCGCGCTATACGGACAGTCGAATCCGTACGGCGTCCTCTTCAAGCTCTTCGGCTGGGTCGCGCCGGCGGTCGGTGGGCTGCAGATGCTGCGCGTGATTCATCACGTGCTCACGTGGTTCTTCGTCACCTTCATTCCAATACACGTCTACCTCGCGATCCGCGCCGACGTGATCGATCGGGGCGGTACGATTTCCTCGATCATCAGTGGCGGGCGTTTCGTGGATCCGAAGGAGGACTACATCGATGCGTGAGGCGGCCACCCACCCGCGGTGCGGCACACTCGTCATCGGGGTCGGCAACGCGCTCATGGGCGACGACGGGCTCGGCATCGCTGCCGTCGAGCGCTTCGGCGAAGGGTGGGATGTTCCCGACGCTGTCTCGCTGATCGATGGCGGAACGTGGGGGCTCAACCTCCTGCCGCTCGTCGAAGTGGCCGAGCGTCTGATTCTCGTCGACGCGATCCACCACGACGAGGAGCCCGGCACGCTCATCGTGCTCGAGCGCGCCGAGCTCCCGAGCTACTTCTCGCTGAAGCTGTCGCCGCACGAGATCGATCTTCGCGACGTCCTAGCGCTCGCCGAGCTGCGCGGCACGATGCCATCCGAGATCTGCGCCATCGGGCTCGAGCCCGCCACTGTGCATCTCTCGACGAGTCTGTCCCCGCTACTCGAGCAGCAGCTCCCTTGCCTCGAGGCTGCGATCGCAATGCGACTCGAGGCCTGGGGGCACCACTGTTCCCGGCGCGAAGAGGCGCGACGTGCATGAGCTCTCGATCGCCCTCGAGATCTGCCGGATCGCCGAGCATCAAGTGGGTGCGGCGCGAGTCGCGCAGATCCGCAGCGTGGACATCGATGTTGGTTCCGAGGCCGGTGTGGAGATCGAGAGCCTCCGCTTTTGCCTCGACGCCATACTCGCCGATCCGCCCTTCTGGGATGCGACGCCGGTGATTCATCTACGGGAGGGGGATGGTCTGCAGGTGAACTATGTGGAGGTGGACGATGACGGTCCGTCGTATTGAAGTGCGCGAGCGCGTCATGGCGCGGAACGACGCGGTCGCGCACACCGTGCGGGCGCGTCTCGAATCCGCCGGCATACGTGCCATCAATCTGCTCTCGTCGCCGGGCGCGGGAAAGACGACGCTCCTCGAACGGACGCTCGACGCGCTCGGCGACACTATGGCCATTGCCATCCTGACGGGTGACGTGCAGACGCAGAACGACGCCGATCGACTCGCGCGTCACACGACCGCGCTGGTGCAGGCTGTAGTCACTAATGGCGCGTGTCATCTTGACGCCGTACAGGTCGCAGCCGCACTCGACGCAATTGACCTCGCCGAGACGGATCTCCTGTTCATCGAGAACGTGGGCAATCTGGTCTGTCCGGCGAATTGGGATTTGGGCGAAGCGGAGAAAGTGGTGCTCCTCTCGGTTGCGGAAGGCGACGATAAGCCGGAGAAATATCCGTCCGCGTTTCAGCGCGCGTCGTGCCTGGTGATCACGAAGATCGACCTCCTGCCGTACGTCCGTTTCGACGTCGAGCGCGCCGTCGGCTTCGCGCGCGCTCTCAGCCCGGACATCGAGGTAATTCGCTGCTCGGCGACGACGGGAGAAGGGATCGATCAATGGTACGCGTGGCTGGGTCGGCGGGTGGCAGACGTGGCGAGCGCCGGCCGATGACTACCACGACATCTCGCGCCTGCGAGGCGCGCCGGTTACGCGTGAGCGGCATTGTGCAGGGGGTCGGATTCCGGCCGTTCGCGCACCGGCTGGCGACGCGGCTCGCGCTCGCCGGCACCGTGCGCAACCGAGCCGGCGATGTCGAGATCGTCATCGAAGGTGAGGCGGCCGCGCTTGATGAATACCTCGCCGCACTCGTCGCCGATGCGCCTCCGCTTGCGCGCATCGATGCGATCGCCAGCGTCGTTGCGGTACCCTCCGGCCTCACCTCGTTCACGATCGCCGCGAGTGACGATGATCCAACGCGGCGGCAACCGGTGCCAGCCGACGTCGCCATCTGCGGTGCGTGCGAGGCGGAGCTGCGCGATCCGAACAATCGACGCTATGCATATCCGTTCATTACCTGCACCGACTGCGGCCCGCGCTACTCGGTGATCGAAGCGATTCCGTACGACCGGGAGCGGACGAGCATGCGCCGCTTCGCGCAATGCGCCGACTGTCGCCGCGAGTACGAGTCGCCCGACGACCGGCGCCATCACAGCGAGAGCAACAGCTGTCCACGCTGCGGGCCGACCCTTCGCTTCCTGGTGGTGGACGCACTCGGCGGCGCGACCGACGTCCCCGGCGACCCGTTGGCGAGTGCCTCGTCGCTCCTCCTGCGCGGCGGCATCGTCGCCGTGCGCGGGATGGGCGGCTTTCACCTCGCGGCGGACGCCACCAACGACGCGGCCGTATGTCAGCTGCGCGCGCGCAAGCGGCGCGAGCACAAGCCGTTCGCGCTCATGGTGCGCGATCTCGCGGAGGCTGGGGCGATCGTCGTGCTGAGCGACGCCGAGCGAGGGTGGCTCGCATCGCGCGAGCGTCCGATCGTCCTGGCGCGTCGCGCACCGGCCACGACTGTCTCTGCGGCCGTCGCGCCGGATCTCGACTCGTTGGGCATCATGCTTCCATCCACGCCGCTGCACCAGTTGCTCCTGGAGCGCGTCGGGCACCCGCTCGTCATGACAAGCGGCAACCTGAGCGCAGAGCCGCTCGCTGCCGACAACGATGATGCGCTCGAGCGACTCCGACACATCGCCGATGGCTTTCTCGTGCACGATCGCGAGGTCGTAAACGCAGTGGACGACTCGGTGCTCCGCGCCTCGAGTGCCGGGGCCATCGTGCTTCGCCGCGCGCGCGGATATGCGCCGTTGCCGCTCACGCTCCCCGTCGCGTCACCCGTGCCCCTGGTCGCGGTCGGCGCACAGCTCAAGAACACGTTTACGCTCGCCGACGGGCGCGATGCGTACGTCAGCCCACACCTCGGCGATCTCGACGATCTGTGCACGCTCGACCATTTCGCCAGAACGCGCAAGCAGCTCGCAGCGCTCTTCCGCATTACGCCGCGCGCGATCGCGTACGATGCGCATCCAGGCTATCTCTCGACCCGACTGGCCTGCGAAAGCGGGATCGAGCGCGCGATCGCAGTCCAGCATCATCACGCGCACATCGCCGCTGTCATGGCCGAGCACGACGTCACGTCGCGAGTCCTCGGCGTCGCGTTCGATGGAACGGGGTACGGCACCGACGGCACCGTGTGGGGCGCGGAGTGGCTGGTCGCCGATCTGACGACGTTCGAGCGTGCAGGGCATCTGCGCCCCGCACCGCTGCCCGGCGGCGACCTCGCGGTGCGCACACCGTGGCGCGCCGCCGCCGGGTATCTGTCGCTCGACCCGACGCTCGCGCAGCCGTTCGCACCGGCGTTCATCGATGTCGACCAGCGGGAGCGCGCGATGGTCGAAATCCAGATCGCGCGGCGGATCAACACGCCGCTGGCATCATCGATGGGGCGACTGTTCGATGCGGCAGCCGCGATTCTCGGCGTATGCAGTCGCTCGCGGTACGAGGGCGAAGCCGCGACACGCCTGGAGGCGCTCGCCGGAAATCATCAGGCGCGCGCGCTCCCATTCACGGTGACGGAGTCGGATGGACGTCTGCAGCTCGACCCATTGCCGTTGCTCGCCGAGCTCGGCACGCAGCGCGAGCGCGGCGTTTCTCCGGCAACGTTGGCGGCTGCGTTTCACGAAACGATCATCGCTGCCACGGCATTGATGACGACGATGATTTGCGAGGCCGCCTCGGTCGCCACGGTCGCCCTGGGTGGCGGCTCCTTTCAGAATGCACGTCTGACATCGACGCTGTACGACCGCCTGACGCACGCCGGCCTCCGCGTGATCCTCGCGCGCCGGCTTCCGCCGAACGATGGCGGCATTAGCTACGGCCAAGCCGCTATCGCTGCGGCAATCCTCGCCCGAGAGAGCGGGATGACAAACTTACGCGGGAGTTAGACATGTGCCTCGGTATTCCTGCTCGCATCATCTCCATCGACCGAACTGGACTTGTTCCCGCCGGCGTCGTGGACTTCAGTGGCATCCACCGCGAAGTGTGTCTCGCCTACGTCGCCGAGGAGGTCGAGATCGGTGACTACGTCGTCGTTCACGTCGGCTTCGCCATCTCCAAGGTCGATGAGGCCGAGGCAAAGCGAACGTACGAGGTCTTGCGCGAGATGAGCCTGCTCGAGGAGTTGGAGTGGTTGGCTGACGCCATACCATCGGAGACAGCATGAAGTACCTCGATGAGTACCGCGACGGACACGTGGCGCGCTCGCTGGTCGAAAAGATCAAAGCCGCGGCGACACAGAACTGGCGCCTGATGGAAGTGTGCGGCGGCCAGACGCACACGATCGTGCGGCAGGGACTCGGCGAGCTTCTCGAGGGCGCCGTCGAGATGATCCACGGTCCGGGCTGTCCGGTGTGCGTGACGCCACTCGAACAGATCGATCGCGCGGTGCACCTCGCGGGCCGGACGGACGTCATCTTCACCTCGTTCGGCGACATGCTGCGTGTCCCGGGGAGCGAGTGCGATTTGCTCCAGGTGCGCGCGCGCGGTGGCAACGTCCGGGTCGTCTACTCTCCGCTCGACGCGCTCGCGCTCGCGGAGCGGAATCCGGACAAGCAGGTCGTCTTCTTTGCTGTCGGTTTCGAGACTACCGCGCCGGCCAACGCGATGGCGGTCTGGCAGGCCAGAGCACGCGGCGTACACAACTTCTCCGTATTGGTATCGCACGTCACCGTGCCACCCGCGATGACCGCGATTCTCGACGCTCCCGACAATCGCGTCCAGGGATTTCTCGCAGCCGGGCACGTCTGCGCGATAATGGGGTGGACTCAGTACGAGCCGATCGCCGAACGATACGGCGTTCCAATCGTCGTGACGGGATTTGAGCCGGTGGACATCGCCGAGGGAATCCTGATGGCGGTGGAGCAACTTGAGCGCGGCGCGCACGTTGTCGAGAACCAGTACGTTCGCGCGGTGCGGCGCGACGGGAACCTGGCTGCGCGCACGCTCGTCGAGGAAGTGTTCGAGCTCACCGATCGCAAGTGGCGTGGGATCGGCGCGATCCCGTCGAGCGGGCTGGCACTGCGTCCCGAGTTCGCCGAGTTCGATGCCGAACTACGTTTCGCACTCGGTGGGATCCATGCCGAGGAACCAGCGGCGTGCCGAGCCGGCGATGTCCTGCGCGGCAACTTGAAACCGGTCCAGTGCCCGGCATTCGGCGTGCGGTGCACTCCCGAACACCCGCTCGGCGCGCCGATGGTGTCCTCCGAGGGAGCGTGCGCAGCGTACTATCACTATGCTCGCCATCGCGATGTGATGCATACGGCAGGAGGCGTAGCGTGAGCACAGCGACCGACGACGCGGCGCAGACGACGCTAGAGTCGGCCGGAATTGCTTGTCCGCTTCCGACGCTCACAACCGAACGAGTGCTCCTCGGCCACGGCTCTGGCGGCAAACTGAGCGCAGCCCTTTTTCGCGAGCGCATCCTGCCGAAATTCGCCAATCCCATTCTGGCACAGCAGGGCGACGCAGCGATTTGCTCCTTCCCGGGAGTGTCGCTCGCAGTGTCCACGGACACGTTCGTCGTGCATCCACTGGAATTCCCGGGCGGGAACATCGGCACGCTCGCTGTGAACGGGACGGTCAACGATCTGGCGATGATGGGCGCGCGTCCGTGCTACATCACGGCGGCCTTCGTGCTCGAGGAAGGACTGCCTCTCGACGTGCTCGATCGGGTCATCGATTCGATGGCGCGCGCTGCTGACGCCGCGGGCGTGAGCATCGTCGGCGGCGACACGAAGGTCGTCGACCGGGGAAAGGGAGACGGCCTTTTCATCAATACGACCGGCGTCGGACTCGTCGATTCCGAGTTCAATCCTGCACCGAACGGTGCACGCCCCGGCGACGTCGTTCTCGTCAGTGGGCCCGTAGGACGACACGGCATCGCGATCATGGCGGTGCGTGAAGGACTCGAATTCGGGACGGAGATCACGAGCGACACCGCGTGTCTCGTCCCGCTCGTGGACCTCTTGCGCTCGGCCACCGCTGGCGACGTCAGTGCGCTGCGCGATCCGACGCGCGGCGGCGTGGCCAGCACACTGAACGAGATCGCAGCAGCATCGCGTGTCGGCATCGTGATCGAGGAGAACGCGGTGCCGGTGCCCACGCAAGTGCGCGGCGCGTGCGAGATGCTTGGTCTGGATCCGCTGTACGTCGCCAACGAAGGCGTGCTCGTGGCATTCGTCCCGGCAGCCTGCGCCGTGGCGGCGCTCGCCGCGCTGCGCTCGCACCCGCTGGGCGCGAATGCGCAGCGCATTGGGCGTGTAGTCGAGACGCATCCCGGACTTGTCGTCATGCGAACCGTAGTCGGCGGGACGCGCGTCGTCGACATGCTACCCGGAGATCAGCTGCCACGCATCTGTTGAGCGACCCGGTCCGTCGAACACCGCCATCGATTGGCGACGCTCCGACGGCAAGCTTGCCGCCAGTAACGCGGTCGGGCGCCGGTGCCAGGCGCGGTTCGGCGCCCAGCCAGTAGAGACCATTCGCCATGATGCAGAATCCCGTCACGGAAAACCAGACCATTGCGACGCCGACGAAGGCGGTGAACGCAAGCCACCACGGGCTGTAGACAATCGAGAGCACGGACGCGATGGAAATGTTGATGCCAACGGCGAGATAGATGCACCGCTCGAGATACCAACGGTCCGTCTGCATGAAATACCACTTGGAACTCGCGTCCCCGGATTCGAGCCGGGACGCAAATCCGGCGCGCTTGTGAATGTTACCGACGACGCAGAACCCGGTCAGCGCCACGGTCACGGAGGATACGCCCGTCGCGATGAGCAGGACGATCCCGGCGATGAGTCAGACGGTCCGCTCGATATACCAATGATTCGTGGGCACGATGTAGACACCGGAGCGCAGTTTCATGGCACCAGCGTTCGTGGTCTACGAAAGATCCAAGAGCCGGAGAGCATTCAAACCCGGCGAACGAATTCCCATACGTTGGATGCATCGGCATGCGAGGCGCAAAAGGATCGTGCTCCCGGACGACTACCACCGACGATGATGCCCATCGGTCAGGCTATGCCATACAGGCTAGCGAAAATGGACAAAGGCGGCGAAACAGTCGATTGTGCAGTCACCCCATGATGGCGAAAACGCCGGCAACGTGGACCACGAGGGTCTTGGCACGTCATCGGCGCTTCGCTTCAAGATGTTCGTGCCACGACTGGGGCGGGTGGGGTCGAACCACCGATCTCCGGATTAACAGTCCGGCGCTTTGCCAGCTCAGCTACGCCCCAAAAGGATGCGCAAGTTAGGAATTAACAGCCACATACGCAACTTTGCCGTGGCCACTCCATTTATGATCGCCCCCACCCTTCCGTCGATTCGATGACAATTCCACTCCGCTCTTCCGCGCTCGCCGCCGCCATCTGCCTCACCTTCGCCGCGTGCGCCGGAACCGCACATCCGGGCACATCGTCACCCGATGCCTCGTACGACGTCGTTATCAGCAACGGCAGGATCGTCGACGGAACCGGTAATTCGTGGTACTACGGCGACGTCGGGCTTCGCGGCGACCGCATCGCAATCGTCGCCCCTGCCGGAACGCTCGCCGGCGCTCACGCGGGAAAGCGCATCGATGCCAAGGGACTCGTGGTTGCTCCCGGCTTCATCGACATCCAGGGGCAGTCCAACGAACAGCTCCTCACCGGCGATGGCCGCGTCATCAGCAAGGTCACCCAGGGCGTCACCACCGAGATCCTCGGCGAAGGCGACACGCCCGCACCGGTGAGCGACAAGATCCTCGCGACGCTCGACCCGAGTGACACGAGCGGTATCCGCATCGCGAAGCAGTTCATGGGCGACCACGGCTTCGGCGCGTGGCTCGACGCCATGGAGAAGCACGGCAACTCGATCAACGTCGGCTCCTTTCTCGGCGCCGGTACCATTCGCGCCTACGCGAACGGCGAGGTGCAGGGTGCGCCGACGGAGGCACAGCTCGACACGATGCGACGCGTTACGCGCGACGCGATGAAGGACGGGGCATTTGGCGTCGCGAGTGCCCTCATCTATCCGCCAGGCAACTACGCCGGCACGCACGAGCTCAGCGAGATCGCCAAGGCGATGGCGCCCTATCACGGCGTCTACATCTCGCACGTCCGTTCGGAAGGCGACAGCCTGCTCGAGGCCATCGACGAAGCGCTCGCCATCGGCAACGCGGGTGGCGTTCCCGTCGAGATCTATCACCTGAAGGCAGCGGGACATAGCTCGTGGGCGAAGGCGGGCGAGATGGTGTCGAAGATCGACTCGGCGCGCGCAACGGGGCAGGATGTCGGCGCGACGATGTATCCGTACACGGCGTCGGGGAACGATCTCTCGTCATGCGTACCGCCGTGGGCCGCGGAAAATGGGAAGCTGCTCGACAATCTGAAGAATCCGGAGACGCGCGCACGTATCGTGAGTGAGGCGATGGACTCGACGCCCCATCATCCCGTGTACTGTCAGGAGTCCGGCCCGGGTCCGATCATGGTCGTGGGGCTGCTGTCGACGCCGTCGCTCGCGAAGTACGAGGGGTGGCGCCTCGACAAGATCGCGGATGACATGCACAAGTCGTGGGGCGACGCGATGGCCGACGTCGTGCTCACCTCGGGCGGGCATGCCGGCAAGGTGACGTTCAGCATGACCGACGAGAATGTCGCGATGCAGCTCAGGCGTCCGTGGGTGGTGATCGGGACGGACGCCGGAGGCTTCGATCCGGCGGCTGCGAAGGGGCTGACGCATCCTCGCGCGTACGGGAGCTATCCGAGACTGCTCGGCAAATACGTACGCGAGGAACACGTCTTGACGCTCGAGGATGCGATCCGGAAGTTCTCGTCGGGCGTCGCGGAGCGATTGTCGATACCCGATCGCGGATTGTTGCGCGCGGGAATGTACGCGGATGTCGTCGTGTTCGATCCTGCCACGATCATCGACAAGGCGACCTACGAGAAGCCGCACCAGCTGTCCGTAGGCGTGCGCGAGGTATTCGTCAACGGCGTCGAGGTGCTCAAGGACGGCGTGCACACGGGCGCGAAGCCGGGGCGTGCGTTGCGCGGTGTGGGCGCGACGCAGCGCTGATCCGGCTCTGGCAAACGCGCGAACGAAAATCGGCAGCATCGCAGTCGTCCGCGATGCTGCCGATTGTCATCCGTGCTTCATCCGCGATGTCACCGCGCCGTGGCTGCTCCGCCTGGACGTGGTGCGGTGAACTCGCCCGGCTTCACGCGCTCCTCGCCAGGAGGCGCACTCGGGATCGCGGAGCCGGTCTCGGGCTCGGGGTTCTGCGCGCGGAAGAAGAGCGCCGCCAGCGCGCCACCGGCGAGCGGACCCACGAGGTAGAGCCACAGGTTCGCGAGCGAGCCGTGAGACACGAAGGCGTCGATCAGCATCGGGCCCGCGCCGACCGCCGGATTGAACGCGCCGCCCGAGATACCACCACCGGCGAATGCCGCGACGACGACCGTGAATCCGATCGCCAATCCATAGAATGAATTCTTCTCCGTCTGGCGCGCGGTCGCCGAGTTGAGAACGACGAGCGCGAGCGCGAAGGTGAAGATCGCTTCGACGACAAGGGCGCGTCCCCACGTGACGTCGGCGCCCGGCGCGGCAGCGAAGGTCTTGCCGGTGAGATAGAGAACCGTGAGCGCTGCGAGAAGCGCGCCGATGAGCTGCGCGATCCAGTATGGGACCACGTCGGCCGCCGGGAGCTTGCCACGCATCCACACGGCAAGCGTCACGGCGGGATTGTAGTGCGCGCCCGAGACGTGCCCGCCCATGTAGACCATGATCATCAGTGAGCAGCCGATCGCCAAAGGCGCGAATGGCGTTTGTGAGAGCGACGTGAGTCCAACGGTCAGCACGAGAAAGTACGTGCCGATGACCTCAGTAGCGTACGCCATTTTCATAGTTCGATGGGGTAACTGGTGAGCGTGCGCGTGCCGAGCGGGGTGAATTAACGACATTGGGCGGGGGGCTGCAATGCTTCGAACATTCGCCCGGTGACCCCTCACGGGATCCGTTTGGACGCGGGATGCGTTCGTAATTGCAGCGAATGGCCGGGACTCGTAAGATGTGACACGGGCGTCGCTTATCCTTGTATCGATGGGGCGGCGACCGTGCCGGGGCCCGCTCCATGCATCAGCTTTGCCCCGCACGCCCATGCGCCGTCGTGCATTTCCGACCCTTCTCTATAGTGGAGCTACGAACATGACAGACAACAAGCACGAAGCTGGCAAGAAAGGCGATACGAAGAGCGATAGTGAGAAGGCGCTGCAGGACGAGCTCCGCCGTGAAGCGGGAGAAGGCAAGGGATCAGTCGGTGATGCGGCGAAGAACAGCAATCTCTCCGGCTCATCGACGTGGGAGACGCTGCCGGACGGAAAGGACCAGAACAAGAAGGACAAGAAGTGACACGCGGTCCATCGAACGAATCGGCCGACAGCTCGGCCGATGATCGGAAGCGGATCGGTGAGGAGATCGCGTCGCGGCTTCGTCACCAGGGCGTAGAGCTCACTGGAAAGGAATCCTCGGTGGAGCTTGCGGATCTGGAAGATGCCGTCGAGAATTTCGAGCGTGCGGTCGAGCACGCCGGCGGGGATCTCATGGTCGACGAGCCCGTCGCCAACGGCAAGCCGATCGCCCCGGACGACACGAGCTTCGTTCTTCCCGTGCGAAAGGGAGCGGAGCCGGTGGGTACGTATATCAAGCGAATCCAGCAGGCTGCGACGCAGGCCGGGCAAAAGGGCGCTGCGTCATAGCTCGGAACTTCTCCACTCCGACATCGACAATTGCCTCATCATCGCGCCCACCTAATCGCACTGATCGCACTGATCGCACTGGTCGTTCGAGGGCATCGGTGACTCCGCGAGCCATCCCCGAGAGCACCATCGCGGCGCTCGGCGAGCTCCTCGTGAGTATGGTTCGTGACGAGCCATCGGCCAACGAGGAGGGGCTCGCGCGCGCGGGGAACGAGGTGCGTCGCGCCCTGCGCTATCTCTGCGAGGATGCGCACCGCAACCGCGTGCGTGTCGAGCAACTCGTGATCGCCATCAAGCAGGGATGGTCCGATCTGCACAATGATCATCCCCGCGCGCGCTCGGCCGGCCCCGATGCGCTGCTGAATCAGGTGATCACGCTCTGCATTGACGAGTACTACGCGGCCCGCGAGCGGAGTTAGCGCCGCGCTATTCCTTCGCGTCGCCCGACGCGATCGCCCCCGCCATCGCGGTCTCGCGTGTGCGGCCCATCTCGCGATGGACGTAGTGCACCGGCGGCGGATCGCCGTCGAGCATGGCGTCGATGATCGCGCGGTCGGATGTCAGCGTGCACACGGGGTCGGTTCGCGTCGCATCGCCGGTGAGGGCGAACGCCTGGCAGCGGCACCCCCCGAAGTCGATGTGCTTGCGCGGACAGCTGCGGCAGGGCTCCTTCATCCACTCGTCGCCGCGGAACGCGAGGAAGGCGCTCGACTCCTCCCAGATCCAGCGCACGCTGTGGTCGCGCACGTTGTCGAAGGAGAGCGTGGTGATCTGCGAGGCGGCATGGCAGGGCATCGTGCGTCCGTCCGGCGCGACGACGAGATAGAAATTTCCCCATCCGCCCTGACACGGCTTCGGGAACTCGCTGTAGTAGTCGGGGAGCACGTAGATGATCTGCATCTTCCCCCTGTACTTCTCCACCGCCGCATCGACGATCGCCTCCGACCGCTCGATCTGCGAACGCGTCGGCATCAGCGATTCGCGATTGAGCACCGCCCAGCCGTAGTACTGCGTATTCGCGAGCTCGATGCGATCGGCGCCCAGCGCGCCGGCCATGTCGATGATCTCGGCGAGGTGGTCGAGATTCGCGCGATGGAGCACGACGTTGACGCTGAAGGCGAAGTCGAGCTCCTTGATCCACTGCGCGGCCTGATGCTTCGCGTCCCAGCTGCGCGTGCCCGCGATCTTCTCCGCGATCTCCTTTTCGGAATCCTGAAAGGAGATCTGCACGTGCTCGAGTCCTGCTTCCTTGAGCCGCACGGCGCGCTCGCGCGTCAGGCCGATGGCGGAGGTGACGAGCGTCTGGTAGAAGCCGAGCGACTTTGCATGGACGACGAGCTCTTCGAGATCGCGGCGGATGAGCGGCTCGCCGCCCGAGAGTCCGAGCTGTAGCGCGCCCAGCTCGCGCGCCTGCGTGAAGACGCGCTTCCAGTCTTCGGTCGAGAGCTCGGACTGCGCGCGCGCGAGATCGATCGGATTGGAGCAGTACGGACAGTGCAGGGGGCAGCGGTGCGTGAGCTCCGCGAGCAACGTCGTAGGTCTACGATCCATCGCACACCGTCAGTGGGAAAAGAGAAGGGACCCGCCGAAGCGGGCCCCCTTTGCTTCGCTGCACGCTGGTTAGCGGCGGGCGACGTAGGCAGTCACTTCCATCGTGACTTCCACGACTTCGAATTCCGGCTTGGTCCAGGACATCTTCGACTCCTGTTGACGGTAGGTGTTTGCTCGCGACCGGCACCCGGCGGGAGAGAAGGTTCACCCGAACGGGACTGCTCACTCGATTGCGACTACCGTGACTAAAGCACTGACCATGCCGC
>JALYSW010000216.1 GCA_030854615.1 Gemmatimonadota bacterium | reverse complement strand
GTCCGTCGTCGCCTTCGCGCTCGCGCGAAGCTGCTCCGCGTGTGCGGTGTCGGTGCGCATCTGCTGCCGGTATTTCGTGAGCGCTGCCTGCGATGCGGGATGCGCCGCGAGCACCTTCTGCACCGAGTCGCACTGCGGCTGCGTCACCGCCACAGCCGGCGCATTGCCGGCGCCGGCCCCGCGCTGGCTCGCGAGACTCGCGCGCACCGCCGCCGGGTCCAGCCCGAGCGCCGTCGCCGCCGTCGCCGCGTCCTTCATGCTCCGCACCGCATCGTTCGGAATCGCGAGCACGTTGTCCGCATTCTCCACGAGGATCGATACGTCCGTGTTCATCCCCGGCATCAGCGCGCCGTCGCGATTGTCCAGCCGAATGAGCACCGGGAACATCGTCACGCTCTGCTGCACCGTCGCCTGCGGCGCGATGCGCTCGACCTTCCCCGTGAACGTTCGGTTCGGATAAGCATCGACCTTCACGGATGCCGTCTGCCCCGGCTTCACGTTTCCGATGTCGCTCTCGCTCACCAGCGTCGAGTCGTACACCTGCCCGAGGTCGGCCATCGTGAGCAGCGTCGTGCCGCCGCCCACCGTGTTCGTCGCCGAGCTGATGACCTGCCCCTCACTCACATCCTTCTCGATCACCGTCCCCGCCATCGGCGCACGGATCGTGACGTCCTCGAGGGCGATTTTCGACTGGTCGAGCGCCGCCTGCGCCGCCACGAGATTCGACACCGCGTTCGCTGAGGCGAGCACCGCGGTCTCCACCTCGGGCGCGGTGATCACGCCCTCCTTCGCCAGCGACTGCGAGCGGTCGAGCTGCGCCTTCGTCACCGTCACGCTGGCCTGCGCCGCCCGCAGCGCCGCGACGGCCTGGTCGTAGCGGCTCCTCGCATCGCGCGGATCGATCTCTACGAGCAGATCGTTCGGCTTCACCTGCGCGCCCGTGACCACGTGCAGATGCATCACCTGCCCGGACGCCTTCGACTTCACCTGCACGGCGTTGATCGGCTGGATCACCCCGGTCGCCTCGACGTCAACGACGATGTCCTGCCGCGAGATCACGGCGGTCTGGATCGCCGACGCGGGATCCGCCTTCTTCCCCTTGCACGCTGCCACGCCCATCGCGGCTGCGAACACGATCGCTGATCGTCTCATTCGTGCAGCCTCACAGTGTTTGTCCGATCAGTGCCTCGAGCTGCGCCTTGGCAACGCGATAGTCGTATCGCGCCTGGATCAATGCGAGGCGTGCCTGCGTGAGCTGGGTCTGCGATGTCAGCACGTCGAGCAGAATCGACGCGCCGAGCTGATATCGCTGCTGCTGCACGCGCAAATCCTCCTCGGCTGCCGCCACCGACACCTGCTGGATCCCGATCTGCTGTTCCGATGTGCGCAGCGTGCCGATGTACGACACGAGGTTTTGCTGCGCGAGCAGCGCCGCATCCTGCGCTGCCGCCGCGGCGTTGAGCCGGGCGACGTCCGCATTCACGACGTCCTGCTCGCGCGTCAGCCCATTCAACAGCGGATAGCTCACGGTGAAGCGCAGCGTGCCACTGTAGTTATAGCCGTCGTGCGCGAAGTTGAACGAGCTGTCGCTGTGATAGCGCGAGCGGTTGTATGCCACTGAGATGTTCGGGAAGTACGGTGCGTGTGCCGCTCGGTACTGCGCCTGCGCTGCCACCTGCTGCGCATGCGCCTGCTGCACCGCGGGACTCACTTCGGCGAGCTGCACGAGCCTCGTGCTGTCGATTTCTACCGTCGGCCCTGTGATCGTGTCGGCCGCGTTCGCGGTGACCTTATACGGTTCACCGACGAGCCGTGTGAGCGTCGCGTTGGCCGTCTGCAGGTTGCTCTGCGCCTGCAGCAGCGCGAGCTGCGCGTCGCCAACCTGGATGATCGCGCGCAGCGAATCGGACTTCGTCGACGTCTGCGCCAGCACCTTCGCGCGCGACACCGCGAGTTGCTGCTGCGCCTGCTCGAGCTGCGCGCGTGCTGCGCTCTCGGATTCCTTCGCCGCGAGTACGGCGTAGTACTGCTGGGACACGAGCAGTGCGATCTGGAAGGTCTGCGTCACCTCGTTCGCCCGTGCCGCCGTTACCTCGGCCCTGCTCGCGCGGATCTGATAGAGGCGCGACAGTCCATCGAAGAGCTGCAGCCCCGTGCTGAAGCCCTGCGAGTTCTGCCACTTGCCGGAGAAGACGTGGCCGGAGCTGTCGACGACGATGCCGGCGGGGCTGTTCTGCGTGTTCGATGCCTGGATGTCGAGCGTTGGCAGGAAGGCGGCGTACGCCGAGCGAACACCGGCGCGGCTCGAGCGCAGCTGCCCGCGCGCATTCACCGCGAGCGGCGAGTTCTTCTGCGCGAAGGTGACCGCCTCCTGCATCGACATCGTGCGGGAGGAATCCGCGACGCTCTGGGCGCCCGCGTGCTGCGCCATTCCCGCCAGCGCCACAACGAACATCAGTTGTGATGCGGGCTTCACTGCTGCTTCGCCTCTTCCTTTTTCGATTCGTCCACCCAGTCCTGGTAACGCCGCTGCTGGGCCGGGTCGAGCAGGCGCTTGATCTGCACTCGTGTCGCCTCGCGCACGGAATCGAGTTGCGGGCGGACGGGCGCGACGATCTTGCTTAGCTCACGATGGCGATTGTCGAGCAGGCTATCGACCTGCGCGCGTTGTAGAGGACTCAACTGCAGCTTCGAGGCCATGTAGCCTCGCACCGCCTGTCGGTCGGTATTGGCGTCGCACGCCGGACGCGTCAGTACCCGATCCAGCGAAAAGCCAAGCGCCCCACCGGCCACCAACGTGCCGAGCAGGAAGCCCAGTGCGAGCGACTTCGATTTCCTCATCGTGAGCTCCCGCTCATGGACCCATCACGTAGCGCAGGGTGACGTCGCGCGATGCCTCGCGCTCCGTTTCGCTGGCTACCTGCACCGGCGCGACCGAGCTGGCGTCGATCTCCCGGTAGGCCGCGACCGAGCGCTCATGGTTCGAGTGCCGTGCAGCGATGGCCGCCACCAGCACCGCCGCGGCTCCCGCGATCGCGAGTCCGCGACGCCAGTGCGCCAGCTGGCGCCACCACTGATCATCCTCCGACGAGGCCACGCGCGCCAGGATGCGCCGCTCGAGCATCTCCCAGAACGCTTCACCACCCGGCGGCGCGTGCATTACACGCAGCGCATGCGTCAACTCGTCATCTCGCCCATCCGGGCCGATCCTCGGCTCCAGCTTCATCGCTCACCCCAGAGATCGTGCAGCCGCTCGCGCAGTGATGCACGCGCATGATGAAGGTCCGATCGCGCCGTTCCTTCGGGAATTCCCAGCATCGTTCCGATCTCGCCGTGTGTATACCCCTCGACGTCGTGCAGCACCAGCACCGAGCGCTGCCGCTCGGGAAGGACGTTCAGCGCGATGCCCAGCCGACCGCGCAGCTCCGATCGCTCGGACGGATCGAATTGCAGTACGGACAGCGTCTCCGGAAGCGAATCAGCATCCCGCACCTTCCTGCGACGACCAATGTCCAGCGCAGCGTTCGCAACGATCCGGTTGAGCCAGGCGGCGAACGCCTGCTCTGGCCGGAAGCGCTCCAATGCCTTGTACGCGTGTAGAAAGCCGTCCTGCACCGCATCTTCCGCATCCTCGTGCGTGGCGCAGATCGCACGCGCCACCGCATACGCGCGGCGCATGTGCGTGTGCACCAGCATCGCGAACGCCGGCTCGCTCCCCGCCTGCGCCTCACGCACCAACTCGCGCTCGGCGT
>JALYSW010000187.1 GCA_030854615.1 Gemmatimonadota bacterium | reverse complement strand
ATCGCAATCGTACCGAGCTGGGATGAGGATGTCCCACTCGAAGAAAAGCTGCCGCCATTTCCAGGTGCACAGATGCAGATAACCATACCGGAGCGGATTACCGACCGGTGATCAATCACATCGACCTCAGCACCGTGCTTCGCCGCACTGTGTGCGATCTCTACTCGGATCTCGTGACGCGCCCGACGGGTGCGGCAGTGCGCGACGGAATCGAGAAGCAGCTCTCGGAGCTCGGCGACCGCTCGCTTACGGTGATCGACTTCTCGCACGTCGGGTTGCTCGACTACTCGTGCGCCGACGAGATCGTCGCGAAGCTCCTCATGCGCTACGCGGAGGCCTCGGCGCCGCGCGATGCGTACTTCCTCTTTCGCGGCGTGAGCGATTCGCATCTCGATGCGATCGAGACGGTGCTGGAGCGCCATCGACTCGCGATCGTCGCGCAGGCGGAGGATGGCACCGTCGTGCTCGTCGGCACCGTCGATGATCCGGAGCGCCGCGCATGGGAAGCGATGTCGCGCCTGGGGCGCTCGCTCGCCGTGGATCTCGCGCGCGAAGCCGGCATCGAGCCCGGGCAGGTGGAGCGCGTGATCGGCGCGCTCTGTCGCCGGCGCCTCGCGATGGAGCTCGATGGCGGCTACGTCGTAGTGGGCGCGGTGACGTGAGTGGTCAACACAACGCCCCGCTCCGCGTCGCGCGGCTGATCGCGACGCGCGCCGGCGACGCCGAGCGCGGAACGGAGGTGCGGATGCGCTCGGACGATGCGCGCATGCGGCTGATCAGCGACGGCGAGCTCGTGTGGGTGCACGGCCCCCGACGCCAGGAGCTGGCCACCGTGCGCATCGACGACACGCTCCCGCGCGGCGATGTCGTGCTGCGCGACGTTGCGGGCGCATCGCCCTCGGAGATCATTACGCTCGTGAAAGCAGCCTACGGCACACCGCGCAATCCAGGCCTCGTTTAGCCTCTCGGAGCAGCCAGTGAGTCAGAGCAGCAAATTCCCATCGCTCGCGACGCTCGCCGTCCACGGCGGTCGCGATGCGCACGCCACCGGCGATCCCGTGAGCTTTCCGCTCTATCAGGGCGTGAACTTCGTGCAGCAGGAAGGCACGGCGGCCGGGATGCGATATCCGCGCTACGGAAACAATCCGAATGCGGAGCTCGTGCAGAACCGTCTCGCGCAGCTCGAGGGCGCCGAGGCGGGCTTGATACTCGCCAGCGGCCAGGGCGCTACCGCGTGCGCGCTGCTTGCTCTCCTGCGTGCCGGCGATCACCTCCTCTGCAGCAGCTGGATCTACGGCGGCACGCAGGAGCTGGTGACGAAGGAGCTCACCGGAATGGGGATCCACTGTACGCTCGTCGATCCGATGGAGACGCGCGGGTGGCGCAAGCGGCTTCGCAAAAACACACGCGCGATCTTCGTCGAGTCGCCGGTGAACCCGACGTGCCGTGTGCTCGATCTCAAGCCGATCCGAGCGCTCGCGAAGGAGCTCGGCCTCGCGCTCGTCGTCGACTCGACATTCGCGACGCCGGTCGGCTTCCGGCCGCTGGAGCACGGCGCCGATGTCGTCATCCACTCCGCCACGAAATTCCTGAACGGTCACCACGATGTCATCGCGGGCGCAGTGCTCGGCACCGCCACGTACATCGAGGAGGTGCGCCAGAAGATGATCGTATGGGGACAGGCGCCCGACCCATTCGCCTGCTGGCTCCTCGAGCGCGGGCTCAAAACGCTCGACATCCGCGTGCGGCGCGCGACGGACAACGCGATGCGTCTCGCGCTCTGGTGCGCCGCGCGCCCCGAGCTGACGGCGGTGCTCTACCCCGGGCTCCCCGATCATCCCGACCACGACATCGCGCTCGCGACGCTGGACGGCATGGGCGCCATGCTCGCGATCGTCCATCGCGATGGCGGCGATGCGATGACCGCGGTCTGTCGCCGGCTCAAGCTCATTACACACGCGCCGAGCCTCGGCGGGCTCGAGACGCTCGTCTGCGAGCCGCGCTTCTCGTCGCACGAGCATCTCTCCGCCGAGGAGCGCGCCGCGATCGGGATTCCGGATGGCTTCCTCCGCATCAGCGTCGGGATCGAAGCGCCCGACGACATCATCGCCGATCTCGACCAGGCGCTTCGCGGCTGACTCGCGCGGCACGACGTGCGAGCGATCGTGTATCTTCCCGTAGCCGCACCGCACGCCATCTTTCGCGAACCCCGATCGAGCGCGATTCGCCGATGATCCGATTTTCCCATGTCGTCAAGGAATACCCGCGCACCGGACTCGCCCTCAACGACGTGACCTTCCGCGTCAACAAGGGTGAGTTCGCGTTTCTCACGGGGCCGAGCGGCGCCGGCAAGTCGACGATTCTGCGGCTCGTGATCGTCGAGGAGACGCTGACGGCCGGCGAGGTGCGCGTGAGCGGAAGTCTCACGAGTGGGTTGCCGCGCGCGGAGATTCCTCGGCTGCGCCGGCGCATCGGCGTCGTCTTCCAGGACTTTCGCCTCCTCGAGGATCGCACCGCCGAGGAGA
>JALYSW010000372.1 GCA_030854615.1 Gemmatimonadota bacterium | reverse complement strand
GACATCTTCGACTCCTGTTGACGGTAGGTGTTTGCTCGCGACCGGCACCCGGCGGGAGAGAAGGTTCACCCGAACGGGACTGCTCACTCGATTGCGACTACCGTGACTAAAGCACTGACCATGCCGCAAACAAGAACGCCTTCGCCGGCGCCATAAGTCGATGTGTGATGGTTAGTTACTGGATTATTATCGAAACCAGTGTGATCCCGAAATCGCACCCAATTGGCCGCCAGATCACCCACTATCGGGGCATATGCCTCAGCGAGCTCAACGACGCATTACGCCATCAACCGACGGATGATGATGGCGTCTCGTCTCGCACGAGCTCACGCTCCGCCAGCTCCGACAGATACGACCGCACGTCCTCGAGCACGTCGGATCCGTAGCGTTCCGTGAGCGTCGCCGCGATTTCCGCGATGGTTCGCTCGCCGTCGCACAGCGCGAGAATCTCCGCCGCCGTGTCATTCAACAGCACCGCGCCCTCCGGATACTGGAGCACGCTCCGCTGCCGTGCCTCATCGAACTGCACGCGCGCGAACTTCCACAGCTTCGGACGCGACGTTCCCGTAAGCGTCATCGCGTCACCCATCGCGATACGCGTTGTGGATCGTATCGATCATCACCCAGAGCATCTCGATCTTGAACGCGAGCGCCGCGAACGCGCGCTGCTGCGTCTCGACCGTCGTGCAATATGTCGTCACGATCTCGAGCCCATGATTGCTGTCGCGCGGCGCCTGCGTCAGCCGACTGTTGAAGTAGTCGTAGGCATCCGCGCGGATCCACGAGTAGTGCTTCGGCAGCGCCTCGAGCCTGCGCCGCATGATGTCCGGCGCAAAGAGCTCGGTGAGCGATGACGCCGCTGCCTCTACCCACGGCTTCGTCTTGCAGAAGGTCACGTACATCTCGGCCGCGAAGCGCACGCCAGGGAGCACGTGGCGCTCATCCTCCATCTCCTCGCGCGGAACGCCGAACGCGATCCCGAGCTGGATCCACTTCTCGATCCCGCCCTCGCCCTCCTTCAGCCCATCGTGATCGATGATGCGCTGTATCCACTTGCGACGAACCTCGGGCACCGGACAGTTCGAAATGATCGCGCCATCCTTCCGCGGAATCGCTCGCTGGTACGCGAGCCGGTTCGCGACCCATCCCTGCATCTGCCGCTGCGTGAGCTTGCCGCCGTGCATGAGATGGTGAAACGGATGCTCCACGTAGTACGAGCCGTGGAATCCGCGCAGCGCAGCGACCAGCGCATCGGGCGCGAGCGGGCGCTCGAGTTTCGGAATCGGAGGTGCCGGCGGAGCAGCGGTCGTTGGCGCGGAAAGCAGGGAGCTGGACATGGTCAAAGCATACCGCGAAGTGGGGGGAATGCACGACACGCGCGCAAAACGCGCGCCTCAGACTTCGAAGTGCATCCCGTCCATGCCCACGACCATCCCCGCCGCCTCTACCGCCGCACGCTCCTTCGACGAGTCGACGAGCATCGGATTCGTGTTGTTGATGTGCGTGTAAAGCTTTTGGCGACACGACAGTTGCGACAACGATGCGAGGCTCCCCTCCGGCCCCGAAATCGGCACGTGCCCCATCGACAACGCCGGCCTGTCGGAGATGTCGAGCCGGGCGAGCTCGTCATCCGTCCAGAAGGTGCCGTCGAAGAGCAGGAGGTCGACGGCATTCAGGCGCGCGAGCAGCTTCGGCCCGAGCCCTCCACATCCGGGGACGAACGCGCACGACTTCCCCGTGCGCGTATCGGTGATGAATGCCGCCACCGTGTGGCCGACCTCCTCGCGCCTCGCGAAGCGCGGCGGATCTCCGCGCACGGCCTTCATCTCGATCGTAAGCCCGCTCGCGCTCCCGTCGCGATAGTCGAGCGACACCGGATCGCCGAGACCAACCTCGATCGCCTGCACCGCCGCGAACGCCTCCGTCACCGGAAGAATCCGCGAATCGTCCGCAATCGTGTGCAGCACCGCCGCTGTCGCGACGATCTGCAGCTGCCGCCCCTCGCGCAGCAACGTGATCCCGAGCGTGTGGTCGAGCTCCGCATCGGTGAGCACGATCCCCTCCACCGGCACGTGGCGCACTCCCTTCACCTCCGCATGCGGCAGCTGCGCGATCTGCTCGCGTACATCGGGAGATGCGTTGCCGAGGAACCAGCGCGCACCGTCGGCACTGAAGGCGATCGACGATTGCGAGCGTGGGCGCGCCCGCGCCGGATCGTCGCGCGCGATGCGGCAGGTCGGGCACCAGCAATTCCACTGCGGGAATCCACCACCCGCAGCCGTTCCGAGCAGAATGACGTGCATGTGTTATTGAATTCCGAATTTCTTGAGGCGGTAGCGCAGCGTGTCGCGGCTGACGCCGAGTCGCAGGGCCGCCTGCGTCTGATTTCCGTTGGCCTCGCGGAGCGCCTGCTTGATCATCGACTTCTCCCACTGCGCGAGATCCGTCCCGCGAGGCGGCAGCGCGCCGGGGAGTGCAAGCTGTGCCGAATCCGCTGCGCTCATGTCGGCGATCGACATCTCACTCGTCACGCGCATCGGCGCCTCATCGAGCTTCGTCAGCGACAGCTGCTCCGCCTCGAGCACGCCGCCCTGGCTCCAGAGCACCGCACGCTCCATCACGTGACTGAGCTCGCGCACGTTCCCCGGCCACGAGTACGCGAGCAGCGCGTCGCGCACGGCGGGACTCATGCGCTTCACATCCTTCCCGTACTTCGTGCTGTAGCGCCGCACGAAGTCATCGGCGAGCAGGAGCACGTCGTCCCCGCGCTCGCGCAACGGCGGCAGACGCAGGAGGATCACGGCGAGAC
>JALYSW010000107.1 GCA_030854615.1 Gemmatimonadota bacterium | reverse complement strand
AGCGTGTTCGTCGCCCGACAACCGGGTCCCGTCACGCGTGTACGCCTTCACCTCATGACACCTTTCGCAGCATGAACGAACGTCGACGCCCGACCCGGCGCGGTCGCGGACACCGTCCGCCAAACCGCCCGCCGCTCGATTCGAATACCGAGTCCAGCCCGTATCGCGATGACTCCTCACTGCCGGCGCCGAGCGACACCGCGCTTCCGGACAACAGGCCGGCCCCGTCTTCGGACGGTGGCGACGGCGGAGTTCCCGCCTCTCCTCCACCGCAGCAGCCTCCGTACACTCCCGCCTCGCAGAACGATCGCGGCGGCGAGCCTCGCTCCAACCACAACCGAAACAGCCAGAGCCGGAGCGAGCGCGAGGACAACCGGGGCAATCGCGAGCAGGGGAACAGCCGCGACGGCGGAAGCCGGGACAACGGCAATCGCGACATCAGCAACAACGCCAACGGCCGTCGTGGACGTCGCGGACGCCAGCGCAGCGGGCCGCGCCCCGAGCAGCAGAGCAACGCGCCGGTGTCGGTGCTCGTCGCCGACGGCACGACCATCGGCTGGTTCGACTCCGCGCGTGACGGCGGCTTCGTTCGCCGCGCCGAGGAGAGCTACCTCCCTTCGCCGAACGATGCGTTCGTGCCGTCGCAGATCGTGAAGCAGTTCGCAATCCGTCGCGGAGATCTCATCGAGGCCACCACCGGCCGCGATCAGCGCGGTCGTCTCGCGGTTGCCGAAGTGGAGAAGCTCAACGGCGGTGAGCCGGACAGCGGACTTCGTCGTCCGGATTTCAGCTCCCTCATTGCGTCGTACCCCGAGCGGAAGCTCACGCTCGAGACGGGACAGTCGGCAAAGATCGGCCCCGAGCTCACGCGTCGCGCGATCGATCTCATCGCGCCGATCGGCTACGGGCAGCGCGCCCTCATCGTCGCGCCGGCCCGCGCCGGAAAAACGATGCTCCTCCAGGCCATCACCGAGGGGATCGCGATCAACCATCCCGAGGCGACGCTGCTCGTGCTCCTCGTCGACGAGCGTCCCGAGGAAGTGAGCGAGATGATCGAGTGGGGGCGCGGTGAAGTCGTCGCGTCGAGCTTCGA
This sequence comes from Gemmatimonadota bacterium, assembly GCA_030854615.1. Classification (GTDB taxonomy): domain Bacteria; phylum Gemmatimonadota; class Gemmatimonadetes; order Gemmatimonadales; family Gemmatimonadaceae; genus FEN-1250. The sequence continues at coordinate 15,441 of JALYSW010000107.1, read as the reverse complement.
TCAGCCCGCGGAGCGGCACGTCGACGTTGCGGACATGACGCTCGAGCGCGCGCGCCGGCTCGTGGAGCAGGGGAAGGACGTCGTCATCGTGCTCGACTCGATCACGCGACTCGCCCGTGCGCACAACACGGCGGAGCGCGGTACGGGGCGCACGCTGAGCGGCGGGCTCGATGCCACCGCCATGGCGAAGCCGAAGGCGTTCTTCGGATCGGCGCGCTCGGTGTCGCCGGCGAACGGCGGCGGCTCGCTTACGATCATCGCGACCGCACTGGTGGAAACGGGATCGCGAATGGACGATGTGATCTTCGAGGAGTTCAAGGGAACCGGAAATAGCGAGATCAAGCTCGATCGTGGGCTGGCGGAGAAGCGCGTCTTTCCGGCGATCGATGTGGCGACGAGCGGTACGCGCCGCGAGGACAAGCTCTTTCGTCCCGACCAGATCGACGCGATTTTCACGCTCCGCCGCGGGCTGCAGCAGATGCCCCCGCAGGCAGGCATGGAGTGGCTGATCAAGCGGATCCAGAACACGGCCAATAACGACACGCTGCTCTCCGGACTGTAGGCGCGAGCGGGAGCGGCGCCCGGCCTGCCGCTTGCATTAAGGCACTCCCTATGGGCCGTTTCGTCGCTGTCTGGCGCGTGCACGTGTTTCTGCTGCTCGCAGTCCCCGCGCTTTTCTGTGCGCGGGGGCTTTTCGCACAAGCGACCAACACCGCCCCGCCCCCCGACCAGCTCAACAAGGCGTCCGAGGCCTCTACCCAAACAGCGGAGCTGCGCACGCACCCCATCGTCGACAAGGTCACCTACCTCGGCGTGACGAAGGCGGTGGACAAGGGCGAACTGGAGGGCGGACAGGCGACGAAGGCATCGGGGTGTCGGAGCTTCCTGCTCAAGCCGTTCTGCCTGCTGACACAATCGCATCTGGTCTACGATACGCGCACGCTCGACCACATCGAGCTCGCGCGCGATGTGGTCCGTATCAGGGTGTACTACTACAAGCGCGGCTATCGCGAAACGGAAGTCGACACGACCGTCACGCGCGCACGTGCGCACAGCAATCGTGTCGCCGTCACCTTCAAGATCACCGAGGGGTTGCCGGTGATGGTCGACTCGGTGGCCGTGATCCTGCCGTCGGACACGGTGTTGAAGCCGAGGGTCGTGAAGAGTGCCGTGTTGATGCACGCGGGCCATCCGCTCGACCTCGTCGCTCTCGACACGTCGCACGTGCGGCTGCGCGACGCGCTCTGGGACAAGGGATACTCCGACGCGATCATCACGGACACCATCACGATTCACGACAGCGCGCGCACGGCCGAGGTGACGATCAAGGTGAATCCGCGGTGGGTGGCGAGGGTGGAGTCGGTGACCGTGCACGGCGACTCGATCCTGAAGCCGGAGATCACGAAGAAGATCGTCACGCTCAAGCCGGGGAACGTCTACAGGCGCGCGGACGTCATCGAGAGCCAGCAGGCGCTCTACAGCTCGAATCTCTTCACGCGCGCCACGATCATGCTGCCGCCACGCGGTGACAGCACGAAGCTCATCGACATCAACGTCAACGAGTCGAAAATGCATGCGGTGAAGCTGAGTGCCGGCTTCAACACGATCGACTTCATCCAGACGGAAGGGCGCTACACCGACTACAACTTCTTCGGCAACGCGCGCCGGCTGGATCTACATCTCGTGGTGTCGAATCTGCTCGCGCCCGCACTCAACGGCACCGGGATCTTCCGCGACGTGCTTGCCGACAACGGGCTGCCGGGCGACTCGTCGGGGAAGTATCTCGACCCGACGTTCCAGGCGAGCATCGATGTCACACAGCGCTGGTTCGGCGACCCGCGCAATACAGTGGGACTCGGGCTGTTCGTGCATCGCACGAGCCAGCCCGGCATCTTCATCGACAAGGGGTATGGGGCGAGCATCTCGTTCACGCGCAACGTCGTGCCGCGCACACCGCTCAGTATCGTCTATCGCTTTGAGCTCACGCAGGTGGATGCGGGCGACGTGTACTTCTGCGTGAACTACGGCGTGTGCCAACAGAGCACGATCGGGCTGCTGCGCAACCGAAACGCGCTCTCGCCGGTGTCGCTCGACTACTACATGGACCGCACCAACGACGAGTTCAATCCATCCACCGGCTACTCGGCGCGCGCGGACCTCGAGCATGCGTCGAGGTACACGTTGTCGGACTTCCGGTACAATCACGCATCGGGGGAGGCGACGTACTTCCATCCGTTCGGAAAGGCGGTGATCGCGGCGCATCTGCGCGGCGGGTGGGTGAAGGCGCTGTCGTCGAGCAGTACGACGAGCGAGGACGGGCTCGATGATGTTCTGCATCCGCGGAAGCGATTCTATGCGGGTGGCGCGAACTCGGTGCGCGGGTATGGAGAGAATCAGCTGGGGCCGCGGATTCTGACGATCGATCCAGCGAAGTTGAATGCCATCGGCTGCTCGAATGCGGACATCGCGGCTGGCAACTGCGACACGAGCATACCGTTTACCGATTCCGCCGGGAAGACGCACACCGTCAACTCCAGCGACTTCACATCGCTGCCCACCGGCGGCACTTCGTTGCTCGAGGGGAGTATTGAATATCGTTTCCCCTTCCTCATGAAGAATCTGCAGGGCGCCGTGTTTGTCGATGCAGGGTACGTGGGTGCAGGATCCTCCACCGTGACGCAGGGCAAGGCCGCCGTCACGCCCGGCTTCGGCGTGCGCTACATGTCGCCCGTCGGCCCGATCCGCGTCGATCTCGGCTTCCGCCCATCGCTCACCGACAAGCTGACGGTGATCACCGAGGTCACCGAGCCCGACGGCGCGCACAAGCTCGTGCAGCTCAATGACAAACGGGACTACAATCCGGTGGAAGGTGGGAGCGGGATCTCCAAGGTCCTCAACCGTCTTGCGCTCCACCTCTCGATCGGGCAGGCCTTCTGATGTGGAAGATCCTGAAGATCGGCGGAATCGCCATCGCGGCGATCGCACTCCTCGTCGTTCTCGCCGTGCTCGGGCTCACCAATACGGACATCGGACGCGAGCGCGTGCGGCGGGTAGCCGTGAGTGCGATCAACAAGAGCGTGCACGGCGTCACGAAGATCGGTCGCGTCGACGGCGATCTGCTACGCGGGATCACGCTCCGCGATGTCTCGATCACCGACAGCGCGGGCGGCCCTTTCTTCGCATCGCCACTCGTGCAGGCGCGCTATACACTCCGAAACTTCTTCTCCAAACACATCATCATCGACGCGCTCGGCATCTCGAAACCGACGGTGGTGCTCGACAAGCAGCCCGGCCACGAGTGGAACTTCACCACGCTCTTCGCGAATGCCGATACGGCAAAGAAGGACACCGCCGCGCGGGGCTTCGGCTCGTGGATTACGCTGCACAACGTGCGGCTCATCGACGGGCACGTGCTCGTGAAGATGCCGTGGACGCCGAGCGACTCGCTGCCGGAGGCGGCGCGCGACAGCGCGCTCCGCGACGCGCTTGCGGGGAGGGCGCGGCAGCGTGTGATCGAGGTGCCGGTCGGCTACCAGAACGTGATGGAGTTCGGCAGCCTGCAGGCGGCGCTGCCGCGCGTCCGTTTCGCTGATCCGGACAGCGCGACGCGCATCTTCCAGGTGGGATCCCTCGCGATGACGGCGGCCATTTTCAATCCGCCCGACGCCGACGTGCGCGATCTGCGCGGCACGATCCTGATGTCGCAGGACTCGCTCTGGTTCCGCGGCCTCGCGGCGGCGTTGCCGAACACGAAGCTCGTCGGCGACGGAACGTACATGCTCGAGTCGGGGGATCTGAACGCACACTTCCACGCGGCACCGCTCGCACTCGCGGATCTCGCCTTTGCCTATCCGCGGATCCCGACGAGCGGTACGGGGTCGCTCGATCTCACCGCAGCGATGCGGCATACCGGCGAGAGCGACTATAGTGCGCGGGACATAGATCTCACGGTCGACGGCGGCACCCTCAAGGGCAAGATCGCAGTAGCGATGGGACAGGGCCCCGACGAGCTGCGGTTGCACGACACGCAGCTCACCTTCAAGTCGATCGACACGCGAACCATCGAGCAGATCGCGCCCACGCTCAAGGCTCCGCGCCGCGGGTTGCTCACCGGCCGCGCGACGCTCGCAGGCACGACGGCGGCGATGACCGTCGACGCCGATGTCGCCTTCACGGAGCCGCGCTCCGGAACGAGCCGCGTGCTGATCGCCGGCGTCGCGGGATCCGGAAGTAAGGGATTCGTCGCGAAGCATCTTCGCGTCACGATCATGCCGCTCCAGATGCAGCTCGCGCGCGTCTTCGATCCGACGCTGCCGATCGGCGGCGTGCTCACAGGCGACGTGACGCTCGACGGCGCGCTTGCCGGCCGCATGACCGTCGCCGCCGACATCGTGCACCATGAGGGCGCCGAGGAGACGCGCATGGTCGCGACGGGGGAGGCGGTGCGCAGTGGCAAGGATGGCGTCTCCGCCGACATGCGCTTCGATCCGATCTCGCTCATCACCGCCGGAAAGTTCGCCCCCCCGCTCGGCCTCCGCGGTACCGCAACGGGCACCGTGCACCTCGGCGGCTCGATGCACGCGGTCGATCTCACCGCGGATCTGCATCTCCCCGATGGCGGCGAGCTCGCCACCACCGGCACACTCGATCTCGAGAGCAAGGAGATGGGGTACGATCTCGAGACGCATCTGCGACTGTTCAATCTTCGCAGCGTCGTGTCGCGCGGGCCCGTGACCTCGCTCACCGCATCAATGATCGCGAAAGGGCGCGGCTTCGATCCGAAGACGATGCGTGGGGCGTTCGCGGCGAACGTGCTGCACTCGGCGGTCGATAGCCTCGCGGTCGACTCCGCGAACATCCGCGTCGCCATCGCCGATGGTGTCGCGAGGATGGACTCCGTCACGATCCACACGCCCTTCGCGCAGCTCTTCGTCGATGGAACGATCGGCACGGCGCCGGGACGCACGGGACAGCTACGCTACTTCGCGTCCGTCGACACACTCGCCGCTCTGCGCCGCTTCATCGCGAATCCGGACAGCGGCGTCGTGCGACCGCGCCCTGCGATCCTCGCCGCGGCCATCGCACGTGCGAAGGCCGACTCCGCGCGCGAGGCGAACCGCAACGAGGTCGCGTATCGCGCGACGGGGCGCCCGCAGCCGCAGGTCACGCTCGACTCGCTCCGCGCGCTCCGCAAGGATTCCGTCGATGGCGCACTGCGCACCGCCGGCATCGTCCGCGGCACGACCAGCGACTTCGACGTGCGTGGCAGGCTCGCGGCGGAGAACCTCATCGCGCGAGGCAACGGCCTGCATCGCGCGAAGATCGAGTACGCGATCACGAATGGCGGCACGCCGCGCATGAAGTACGTCGTCGGCGGAAATCTCGACTCACTCTCGGCGAGCGGCTTCGCGATCGATTCGGCAACCATTCAGGCGACGTACGCGGCGCCCGCGGGGACGATCGAGCTCGGTGTCTATCAGGACTCCGGCTACGTGTACCGCGCGGGCGCCGACTTTCTCCTGAGTCTCGACAGTAGCCAGGTGCGGTGGCGCACCGTCGCGCTGCAACTGGACACCGCGAACTGGACATCCGCGACGCCGGGCTACGTGCAGTGGGGGAAGCACGGCATTCTCGTGCGCAGTCTCGATCTGCGCCACGGCACGGACGGTCGCATCTACGCGAACGGCGATCTGCCCATGGATGGACCGATGAAGCTCGTATTCGAGGTTGCGGGGCTCGAGGTTGCGAATCTCGTCGGGCTCGCGGAAAGCGATCTCTCGGCCACCGGACTCATCGATTTCAAGGGGAAGATCGAGGGTACGCAGCGCGCGCCAGCGATTCGCGGCGCGCTCAGCGTGATGGGCACGTCGTACAAGGGCGCGCCGCTTCCCGATCTGCGCCTCGGCATGCGGTACGCCGACGAGAAGCTCGTCGCCCATGGCGATCTCTCGCGCGAAGGAGGACAGCCGCTCGCACGCCTCGATGTCGATGCGCCGGTCAATCTCGCGCTGGCGGGAGTGACGGGACCGCGCGTGCTCGACCGTCCGCTCAAGGTCGACTTCCTCGCGGACTCGTTGCCGCTCGATGCGCTTCCCCGCTTCACGGACATCGTCTCGAACGTGCATGGACGCGTGATTGGCGCGGTCGCCGCGCGCGGCACGGGCACGCATCCGCGCGTGCTCGGCCAGCTCGGCCTCGACTTCGCGACGTTTAGGCTCGAACCGCTCGGCGTGGATATGCACGACATCGGCGGGCTCGTGCACATGACGGGCACCGAGATCGTCATCGATACGATCGGCGGCAAGTCCGGTGAGGGCACGATGATGCTCACCGGAAAGATCGGCATTGCAGACGCTACGAATCCGGTGTTCGACCTGAAGTTCGCGGCGAGAGATGCGACGGTGCTGAACAACGAGGTCGGCGACCTGCATGCCAACGCGAACGTCGAGATGAAGGGACCAATGGATGGCGTCGCCGTCACCGGCAGGGCGCGCATCGTTCACGGCACGATCTACATCCCGACCAGTGGTGGCCCGCGACAGGTGAGCACGGACGATCCCGCGGTCATCAACGTCGTCGATACGTCGGACGCGGTGATGAAGAAGATCGTGCAGACAGACTCGCCTCTGCTCGAGAACATGGCGATCGACGTGAAACTCAGCGTTGCGCGCGACACATGGGCGCGCTCGCCGGACGCGAACGTCGAGTTCTACAGCCAGGGACCGCTCACAATCCTGAAGAACCGCGAGGATGAAGGAATTTCCATCGACGGCGTCGTCAACACCGATCGCGGCGAATATGCATTCATGGGCCGGCGATTCATTCTCTCGCGGGGATCGGCGATCTTCACGGGCGGCGCGGACATCAATCCGCTCCTGCAGATCGGTGCACAGTACACGATTCAGCCTGCAGGACGTCCTGCTTTGAACATCAACATCGCAATCACCGGAACGGTGCGAAAGCCGGTGATCCTGCTCAGCAGCGATGCGCAGCCGCCGCTCTCGCAGTCGGATCTGCTCAGCTATCTCGCGTTCGGGCAGTCGTCGACATCGCTCGTCAGCTCGGCGGGAAGCTCGAACTCGGGCGGAGGCTCGGGGAGCGGGAGTCTCGTCGGCAGTGCAGCGGCGCTCGCGACGCGCCAGCTCACAGCGACCGCGCTGGGTGTGATGACGCGACAGTTCGCGGCGACGGCCGCGCGGTCGCTTGGCGCCGACGTCTTCACGATCACGCCGGCGGAAGTGCCCGACGGCGGCGTCGGGAAGTACGGACTTCAGACGATTCTCGCCGGCACGCAGGTAGAGGCGGGGAAGTACGTCGATCGTCAGACGTACGTCGCGACGCAGATCCGCGGATCGGGAACCACACCGGGCTTCATCGTGCAGCGTCGTCTCTCGAAGGGTTATCGCATCGAGGCGAGCATCGACTCGCGCTATCTCGTTACGCAGCCCACGCTGTCGACCGAAGTACCGATCAGGTCTGAAGCCGCGTTCGGCGCGTTCCTTATTCGCGAGTGGAAGTTCTGATCTCCGGCCTCAGCGTGCGCTGACGCCTGCCGCGATCTCGTCCCAGAGCGACGCCATCGCGCGCATCCCCTTCGTGAAGTTCTCGTCGAGGAACCACTCGTCGGGTGCGTGCGCGTTCTCGCCTGGAAGTCCGAAGCCGACGAGCAACACCGGCGCGCCGAGCACGCGCTGCAGGTCGCTGACGACGGGGATCGAGCCGCCTTCGCCGATGATCACCGGATCGCGCCCGAACGCGGCGTTGAGCGCTCGCTTCGCGGCATCGTAGAGCGGTCCTTCCAGCTCGGCGCTCCACGGCTGTCCGCCATGTAGCATCTGCACAGTGACCTTCACACCAGGCGGCGTCACGCTCGCGATGTGCGCGCGCATGAGCCGCTCGATCTCCGCGGGCGACTGGTCGGCGACGAGCCGACAGCTCACCTTCGCCATCGCCTTCGATGGCAGCACCGTCTTCGAGCCTTCTTCGGTGTAGCCGCTGAGCAGTCCGTTCACCTCACACGTGGGGCGCGCCCAGAGACGCTCGAGCGTGGTGAAACCCGCCTCGCCGCCAAGTGCGGGGGCGCCGACTTCCTTTGCGAAATCCTTCTCATCGAAGGGGAGTGCGCGCATCCCTTCCAGCACCTTCGGATCCCACTTGCGAACGGCATCGTAGAAGCCGGGGATCGCGACGTGTCCCTTGTCGTCGAAGAAGGTCGCGAGAATGCGCGCGAGCGCCATCGCGGGATTCACGACGGCCCCGCCGTAGCTCCCGGAGTGCAGATCGCTCGTGGGACCCTGGATATCGATCTGGAAGTATGCGAGTCCGCGGAGCGACGAGAGAATCGAGGGCAGCCCCGGTGCGAACATCGAGGAGTCCGAGACGACGACGTAGTCGCAGGCGAGGCGCTTCGCCTCCTTCATGACGAAGGCCTCGAGGTTGTCGCTGCCGACTTCCTCTTCACCCTCGGCGAGCACGATGATGTTGACGGGGAGCTTTCCGCGCGTCTTGAGATGGGCTTCGATCGCTTTCATGTGCGCGAAGAGCTGTCCCTTGTCATCAACGGAGCCGCGCGCGTAGATGCGTCCGTCGCGGATCGTGGGCTCGAACGGCGGGGTGGTCCACAGCTCGAGCGGCTCGGCGGGCTGCACATCGTAGTGACCGTAGACGAGCACCGTGGGAGCGCCGGGGGGCGCCTTGCGCCACTCGCCGAGGACGACCGGGTGCCCGGGGGTAGGCATGATCTCGGCGGTGAGACCGGCGGCGATGAGATTGTCGGCGACCCACTTTGCGGTGCGCTGCATGTCGGCATCGTACTCGGACCGCGCACTTACACTCGGGATGCGCAGGAAGTCGAAGAGCTCATCGTGGAAGCGACGGTCGTTGTCGTCGAGATAGCGCGCGAGGTCGCTGGCGAGCGTTGCGGGCATGCTGGAGGTCCGGTGAAATGGAGGTCGAGGCGGCGTACAGCCCTGAACTTCGCGTCGCGACTGTCCGCATCGCAAGCACGGAGTCAATAGACCGTCGCGGCGAGTGGGAGCACAGGCTTCAACAGCCGATGATACGATCCAAGCGGATAGAAGCACGGATTCAACGGATTTGCACTCTCCGTTTGTTGTCCGTGCCGTGTTCCGTCTTTTGTCGCTTCACCGACGTGTTGTCGGCATGCCCTCCGACGCCGGACTCATCGTAGCGGAATTCGAGTGCCTACTTCTGTAAATACGGACAGAAAACGGAATGAACGGACAACCAACTGAGAAGAACAATGCTAATGAGAGAGCTCGGCGCGAGGCCAGCTGCCGAGCCAGCCATCGAGGATCCAGATGCGACGCCAGGCGCGGATGGTGGTGCCGCGGCGCATCGCGACGGTATCGTGTAGTGCAACATGCGTGAAGTGATGGGCGAGCGCGGCTATGACTGGGTCCGCATCCGCGCGCGTGGAAAGTCCGAGCACGAGGATGAGTCGATCGCCAGGTCGCGCTTGATCGGGGAAAAGGGGCCAAAGGTCGTATTGCGTTGGGCGCGCGTGCACGTCGATCACGAAGGTCTGCGGATGGTCGCGCAGGTGGAAGGCCAGCTCCGATGCCTCCTGATAGCGTTCGCCGGCGATCCATGTGCGCGCGGTGGTGGGCGTCGCAGGGCGGAGGGAGTCGAGGTGCGCGGCGAGCGTGTCCCAGCCGAAGCCTGATGCTGTCGGATCGAGTGCGATGTTCGTCGGAACGAACGGGACGAGCGCATGGGCGTAGATGAGCAGCGTCGTCGCGGCGCCAAGCGCGAAGCCCGCGCGCAGGAGCTTCGCGAAGCGGGGCCCTCCGTGATACGTGGCGGCGAGCACGATCGCCGAGAGATATGCCGGCGCCTGCCAGTTCGGCTCAACGGCGCTTCGTAGCGCGCTGATCACGAACGCGAGCCACGTGACCGCGGCGATGGTCGCGAGCGCCACGCGTACCGCATCGGCGCGCTCGCGCATCGCGCGCACGGCGGGAATCGCGAGCGCAGCGAGGAGGAGCGGAGAGACGAGCGCGAGCTGCCCGCCGGCGAGCTGCAGCTCGTGCAGGAGTGCCGAGCCGCGATGTATCGCGAGGCCGTGCGAGAGCTGATACGCGATCGAGATCCAGCCGTGCTCCGCGTTCCAGATGAGATTCGGCGCGAACACCATCAGTGCCAGCGCGAGCGCGATGTACGGACCAGGGGTCCGGAGCCGGCGTCCCAGCGTGGGGATCGTGAGCATGGCGACAGCCGCGCTCGCGAGCAGGAGCAGCGCGGTGTACTTCGCGGAGAGCGCGGCGCCCAGCGAGAGTCCCACGAGCGCCCACGCGACGAGCTCGGCGCGCGGACGCGCATCGGTACGCAGGGCAGCGACGAGCGCAGCAACCGCGAGCGACCAGAAGAGGAGGAGCGGTGCGTCGGGAGTCGCGAGCGCGAGGCCGATCTGTGCGAGCGGGATGCACGCGATGATCGCGGCGGCGCACACCATCGCGCGCTCGCCTCCGAGCACCCGCGCGGTGCGCGCGACGAGGATCGATGCGAGCGCGCCCGCGAGCACGCTGCCAACGCGTACGCCGAACGGCGTCGCGCCGAAGAGCATCGTGCCGGGGCGAATCAGCCACGCGATCGCTGGCGGGTGATCCAGATATCCCGCCGCAAGATGGCGCGACCACTCCCAGTAGTACGTCTCGTCCGGCGCGAGCGGCACCAGCGCGGCCGCAATGAGCCGCACTGCTATAGCGAGCGTCAGCACCGCCCATGCGGCGCGGTGCGCTCGCGCGTCGGATTCGTGAGTCCGCATGGAGATGAACGATAAGGGCGAGAAGACGATAGTAACTTTCGCGCTCACCCCGTATCGACGGAGAAACGCAACGTGAACGGCCTTGCCGGCGAGACGAGTCCCTATCTCCTGCAACACGCGAACAATCCGGTCGACTGGCAGCCATGGGGACAGGCGGCGCTCGACCGGGCGCGGGAGCTCGACAGGCCGATTCTCCTGAGCATCGGCTACGCCGCGTGCCACTGGTGTCACGTGATGGCGCACGAGTCGTTCGAGGATCCGGAGACGGCGAAGCTGATGAACGAGCTCTACGTCAACATCAAGGTCGACCGCGAGGAGCGCCCCGACATCGACGCGATCTACATGAGCGCGGTACAGGCGATGACGGGTCAGGGCGGCTGGCCGATGACGATGTTTCTCACTCCCGAGGGCGTCCCGTATCACGGCGGCACATACTATCCGCCCACGGACCGTCACGGGATGCCTTCGTTCGTGCGCGTGCTGCGGTCGGTAGCGGAGGCCTATCGCACGCGGCGCGGCGATGTGCTCGACACCGCCGCGCGCGTGCGCGAGCTGTATGCCGCCGCGAAGCGGACGGCCGTGAGCGCGGGCGAGCTCACCCCCGCGCAGCTCGATGCGGCCGCGCGCGGAGTCATGGCGCGCTACGATGCGCGCAACGGCGGCTTCGAGGGCGCTCCGAAATTCCCGCAGACGATGGCGCTCGACTTTCTTCTGCGCCACTGGCGCCGCAGCGGCGCGCCGCAGGAGCTCGCGATCGTCCGCGATTCCTTCATCAAAATGGCGCGAGGCGGAATCTACGATCAGGTGGGCGGCGGGTTCGCGCGCTACTCGGTAGACGACCGCTGGCTCGTCCCGCACTTCGAGAAGATGCTCTACGACAATGCCCTCCTCTCCCGACTCGGCGTGCATCTCTGGCAGGTGACGCGCGACGCGGAGATCGAGCGGGTGACGCGCGAGACGTTCGACTGGGCGCTCCGCGAGATGTCCGCTCCGGCGGGAGGCTTCTACTCCTCGCTCGACGCCGACAGCGAGGGACGCGAGGGGAAGTTCTACGTCTGGAGCGCCGCCGAGATCGATGCGCTGCTCGGCGCGAACGCCGCGATACTACGCGAGCTGTGGGGCGTGAGCGCTGGCGGAAACTTCGAAGGGAAGAACATCCTCAACGTGCCGCGACCGCCGTCGGACGTCGCGGCGAAGCACGGGATGGCGCTCGACGCGCTGGAGTCGCTCGCCGCCGACGCGCGCACCACGCTCTACACAGCGCGCGAGGCGCGCGTGCATCCCGGCCTCGACGACAAGATCCTCGCTGCCTGGAATGGGTTGATGGTCCGCTCACTCGCAGAGGCGGCGCGCGCGTTCGGTGATGCGCGGTGGCGCGCCAAGGCCGTGCGCCATGGTGAGTTTCTCTTTCGCGAGATGGTGCGCGACGGTCGCGTGATGCGTGTGCACAAGGGCGGCGTCACGAAGGGGAGCGGCTTTCTCGAGGACTACGCCGCGGTCGCGCTGGCTTCGCTCGCGCTCTACGAGCTCACCTTCGATGCGGCGTGGCTCTCGCGCGCGCGCGAGATCAGTGCGTCGATGGTGCGCTGGTTCTGGGACGATGGGGTCGGCGGCTTCTTCGACACCGCGCATGACGCGGAGACGCTTATCGCGCGTCCGCGCGAGCTCACCGATAACGCGGTCCCCGCGGGAAGCTCGCTCGCCGCCGAGTTGCTCCTCCGCCTTGGCGATCTCACCGGCAACGATGAGGATCGGCGACGTGGCGCGTGGATCGTCGAGACGCTCGGCGAGCCGCTCGCCAGGTATCCCACGGCATTCGGCCATGCGCTCGGCGCGGCGGAGCTCGTGGTGTACGGCGCCGCGGAAGTGGCGCTGATCGGCGATGTGAGCGCACCGGACTTCGATGCGCTCGTGCGCGAGACTGCGGCGCACTATCTCCCTTCGCTCGTCCTCGCGGGCGGCGCGCCGCAAGGCCCAGGGAGCGCGAGCGAGTCGCTGCCGCTGCTTCGCGACCGCGCGATGATCGATGGTCGCGCGACCGCGTATGTGTGCCGTCAGTACGTGTGCGCGGCGCCGGTCACGGATGCGGGCGCACTCGGCGAGCAGCTCGAGCGTGCGGCGAGGGAACGAGCGAGCTGATTGCCGCCCGGGACACAGGGCGAGACCGTCACGAACCGAGTGCCCGGAACGGCGCGATACCGTTCCGGGCACTCGAGGCACTTCTAGCGCCAGTGTCCTTCGATGTAGTAGTACCCGTTCCGGTCATGCACCCACCGTCCCTCCACCCAGCGACGACGACCATCAGGACGCACCCAGCGACCCGGCACCCACGCGTAGCCACCACCCGCGTACGCGTAGTGTCCGCGGATCCACACGAAGTCCGGCGCCGGACGCTCGACGATGACCTCCGTTCGCACATTTGGTGGGCCTTCACGAATGTAGACGCGATCGCGCGGCGGCGGTCCACCGCCGCAGGCAACGAGCGGAGTCGTCGCGAGCGCAACTCCCAATAGCGCAATTTCCCATCGCTGAAACATTTCGCCCTCCAAATGTGTGTCTTGCAACAGTGAGACGACCGTTCTCATCGATCGTTAATACACCCGCGAATCAGCCGTGGTTGCTCTCACGAAGCGCGCCGCTATGCCGTTATCTTAGGACTGCTCCCCACAGAGGATTCTTTGTGAACGACCTGCTCCTTCCTGCACGGTTACAGGCGGCGCTCGGCGACGTATATCAGCTCGAGCGCGAGCTCGGCGGCGGTGGGATGAGCCGGCTGTTCGTGGCCACCGAGCGGTCGCTGAACCGGCAGGTCGTGATCAAGGTGCTCCCGCCGGAGCTGGCCAGCGAAGTGAGTGCGGCGCGATTCAAGAAGGAGATCGAGCTCGCCGCGCAGATGCAGCATCCGCATATCGTGCCGATCCTCGCGGCCGGCTCGGGCGACGATCTGCTCTGGTACGTGATGCCGTACGTGCGCGGAGAATCGCTGCGACATCGGCTTCGGGAGAGCGGCAAGCTTCCCGTGCGCGACGCGGTGCGCATTCTCATCGAGGTCGCCGACGCACTCGCCTATGCGCATCGCAAGGGGATCGTGCACCGCGACATCAAGCCGGAGAACATCCTGCTCGAAGAGGGGCACGCGGTGCTCGCGGACTTCGGCGTCGCGCGCGCGATCGTCGCCGCGCGCACGGCATCGACCGTGGACGGCGCGAATCTCACCGGCACCGGCATGTCGGTGGGCACGCCGACGTACATGTCGCCGGAGCAGGCCGCAGGTGACACCAATGTCGACGCGCGCGCCGACATCTATGCGCTCGGCATCGTCGGCTACGAGATGCTCGCGGGCGTACATCCCTTCGGAAAGTCGGGGTCGGTGCAGAGCATGGTCGTCGCGCATCTCACCGAGCCCGCGCCGCCGGTCGCGAAGCTGCGCGCCGATACGCCCCCCGCGGTAAACGCCGCGATCGCGCGCGCGCTCGCGAAGCTCCCCGATGATCGTTTCCGCACGGCCGAGGAGTTCCGCGATGCGCTGGAGACGACGCCGGCTGGTGCGCGCGGGAAGCGCATGCCGCTGATTGCGATCGCAGCAGCGGTGGTCGCGATGATCATCATCGTCGGCATCATCGTCGCAGGGCGGCAGCGCGCGGTTCCGCTCGATCAGAATCTCGTCGCGATCGCGCCGTTCGATGTCGTCGACGCGGATCTCAAGCTCTGGCACGAGGGGATGGTCGACGTGCTCTCGCGCAACCTCGACGGCGCGGGTCCGCTGCACACCGTCTCGCCGACGCTCGTCGTGCGGCGGTGGACGGGGCGAGCCGACAAGGAGTCGGCACGGCTCCTCGGCAGGTCGACCGGCGCACGGCTCGCGGTGTTCGGGCGACTCATCAAGTCGGGGACGGACTCCGTTCGTGCGTCGGCCTCGCTCGTCGACGTCGGCTCGGGGCAGGTGCTCGGTGATGTCGAGCGGCGCGATGGGCTGTCGCACATGGATCGACTCTCCGATTCGCTGACGGTTGCGCTGCTCCGCGAGCTCGGCAAGACGCGCGCGCTTCGCTTCGCGCAGATCTCGTCGGTGGGGACGACGTCGCTCACCGCGCTCAAGGCGTTTCTGCAGGCGCAGCAATTCTTCCGGCAGAGCGCGTGGGACTCGGCCGTCTCCTATTACGACAAGGCGGTTGCGAGCGATTCGACCTTCGCCATCGCCATGACGCAGGACGGAGCTGCGCGCGGCTGGGTGGGCGGGGCTGCGGACTCCAGCGCGGTGGATCTACTCACGCGCGCGGCACGATACACGCACGGCCTGTCGCCGCGAGACAGCATGATGGTCGTGGGCGGCGCTCAGTTCGCGAAGCTCGGATCGACGTCGAATATCGTGCAGCTCGCCGATCAGAAGGCGCTCTTCGCAACGGCGCACGAGGCGGTGCGACGCTATCCGAACGATCCCGAGACTCGCTTCCTCCTCGGCGACGCACAGTTTCACTGGGGGTGGGGAGCGCAGACGGGCATCCCCGAAAGCGAGGTCGTTCGCACCTTCGACAAGGCGATCGCGCTCGACTCGGCCTTCACGCCGGCCTACATCCACGCCATCGAGATGGCGTTTCGCTATGGAACGGCGAATGGCCGCCGCTATCTCGCCGCCTACCTCTCGCACAACCCGA
>JALYSW010000085.1 GCA_030854615.1 Gemmatimonadota bacterium | reverse complement strand
GCCGAACGCCGCGCGGCATCCCCGAGGGGCTTGCATGGCCAACTCCGCCCTGATCGAAGACCTCCGCAAACAGTTCGCCGAGAATCCGCGCCGGGTCTTCGCGCGTCTCGCGAATGAATATCGAAAGATGGGAGACCTCGATGTCGCGATCGAGATCTGCCGCGCGCACGTGCCGCTGCAGCCCACCTACATCAGTGGCTACATCGTGCTCGGCCAGGCGCTCTTCGAGCGTGGACAGCCGGATGAGGCTCGTTCGACCTTCGAGACCGCGCTCTCGCTCGATCCCGAGAATCTGATCGCGCTTCGCCAGCTCGGTGACATCGCGCGCGCAAGCGGAGACCTGGATGCAGCGCGCGGGTGGTACCACAAGCTGCTCGAGGTCGATCCGCAGAACGAGGACATCGTCGCGCAGCTCGAGGCACTCGATACGCCCGCGAAGTCCGCGGCCACCCCCGTCGTCGCCGCGAGCGCACCGGCCGAAGCCGCTCCGGTGAGCTGGAGCGACATTCATCCGGACAGCGCGGCCGTTACTCCGCTTTCGCCTCAGGCGATGCAGCCGACTCGCCCGCGCTTTACGATCGGTGTCATTCCCGAGAATCTCGCTGTCGAGAAGGTGCCTGCCGCTGCGTCGACGCCGGCGCCTGTGGCTGCGCAAACGGAGTCTCCGCGTGAGGAGGACTCGCTGCTGGAGCAGCACTCCGTGTCCGCGGTACTTCCCGAGTACGTCGGTGGATTCGACCGCCACTCGCCCACGCCTCCTGCCGCGTCGCCCGTCGTGCCGGCTCCCGAAGTCGAGCCGCTCCCGGAGGTCGAGCGGAATGTGCCGCCGATGATGGACATCGCCGCGCTTGCGCCGGATGCGACGGACGTGTCGGACGCGGGCGATGCGCTGCACGCCGATCTCCCGCCGCTGCGCACGACCTCTGAGCAGGCGGTCGCTCCCGCGACGGCGGCGGAACTCGCCGCGCTGTTCGCGGGCCCCGAGCTCGAGATGCCAACGCACATGGAGACTATCGGCTCCGTCGATCAGCAGTCCGCTGACGCAGCCGGCGATCACGGTCCCACGTTCGACGAAGCGCCCTACGATCCGACCGTCGGCCGCATGCTCGAGCTCAGCGGCCGTACGTCGACTGATGCGCTGCTCCCCGACCTCATGATGACCGAGTCGGGCGCCGAGCTTCTGCGCGAGCAGGGGCACATCGAGCAGGCGATTTACGTCTATCGTCACCTGGCGGCGAAGAATCCGACCGACACGTCCTACGCAGAGCGGATTGCTGCGCTCGAACGGGGCGCGCATTCGAGCATCCCGCTGATTGCCGACATCTCGCAGGACATCATCAGTGCGGCGAAGAATCGTCCGTACTCGACGCAGTCGATCCGTACCTTCTTCACGTCGTTCGCGACGCGTCGTCCGCCGGAGGAGTCGGGTGAGACCGGCGCGCCGCACCCGGCGACGAGCGCGGCATCCGCACCCGCACTCGAGCCCAAGCCCGAGCCTGAGTCCGAACAGGTGCAGGAGCCGGACGAGCACGAACTGCCCACGACTCAGGAACTCTCGATGGATCCGTGGTCGGCTGCGCAGCTCGAGCACACCACCTCGTTCGCCGTGCCCCCCGAGGCGCTGCTGCAGCAGCCGAAATCGGAGGGCGTCTCGGCGCCTGCCTCGACGCCTGCGTCGCCGTCGGCCGAGGTCACGAGTGACGCCGATCGATCCGCGCTCGAGACGCTCTTCACCGGCGCGCCGAAGATTGCGGCGAGCGACGAGCGCGCGGCGAACTCGCTCGCGAGCGCGTTCTCCGAGGAATTTACCGTCGAGCCCACGGGCCCCGCGGGTCAGCCGACGCGCGCCGCCAACGATGCGCTCTCCCTCGACGCCGTCTTTCAGAGCTCGCGCTCGCGCGCCGATGGCGAGCAGCGCGCGAGCCAGCCGACCGTTTCCTTCGATCAGTTTTTCAACGGGCGCGCGAACGGCGGCGCGTCCGACGGGAAGGGCGAGACCGCAGTCGAGATGGCGTCGCACGCCGACGATTCGCAGTCGGATCTCGAGCTGTTCCACGAATGGCTGGACGGGTTGAAGAAGTAGTGCGAATCGCAGTGCTGAATGGACCGAGCCTCAATCTTCTCGGCACGCGCGAGCCGGCGATCTATGGCACCGAGACACTGGCAGACATCGAGGCGCGGCTGCGCAAGGTGGGGACTGAGCTCGGAGTCGAGCTCCAGTTTGCGCAGAAGAGCGGGGAGGGCGAACTCGTCGATGTCATTCTGGCGCTGCGCGGAAGGGCGCAGGGCGCGCTGATCAACGCCGGAGCATACTCGCACTCGAGTCTCGCGATTCGCGACGCGTTTGCGGCGGCCGAAGTTCCGTTCGTCGAGCTGCATCTCTCGAACATCTTCGCGCGCGAGCCCGAGCGGCGGCACACCGTACTCGCGAGCAGCGCCGTCGGCATGCTTTGCGGCTTCGGGCCGATCGGGTACGAGTTGGCGCTTCGCGGGCTCGTCGCGCGGCTCGCACCCCGTGGCTGACCGCCGCTCCGAACGTCGGACCGCGCTTCGCGAGGCTCTCGCTACCGCGCACCTCGACGCGGTGCTGCTCACGAGCCTCCCCAACATCCGTTACCTCACCGGCTTCTCGGGCTCCAGCGCGCTGCTGCTGGTCACCGCGCGCGAGACGATCTTCATCACCGACTTCCGCTATGCGACACAGGTGCGGGACGAGGTCGGAGACTTCGCGCGCGTGCAGATCGAGCCCGCGAGCCTGTGGACGGGACTCTGGCAGCTGCTCCCCGAGCTCACGGGAATCAAGCTCGTCGGCTTCGAATCGGCGCAGCTGATCCATCGCGATTTCGAGCGGCTGCTCAGCGCAGGCTCGCGGTGGCAGTGGCGGCCGACGAACGATCTGGTCGAAACGCTGCGCGAGCGGAAGGATCCGCAGGAGATCGCGCGCATCCAGGCGGCCGCGGACGTCGCGCGGCGCGCGCTCGAGCGCACGATCCCGCAGGTGCGCGCCGGGATGACGGAGCTCGCAATCGCCGGCGCGCTGGAGCAGTCGCTGCGAGCGGAGGGGAGCGAGGGCTTTCCCTTCGAGACCATCGTCGCGTCCGGACCGCGTGCCGCGCTACCGCACGCACGCGCCGCCGACCGGGAAGTTGGCGCCGGAGACTTCCTTCTGATTGATTATGGTGCGATCGTCGAAGGGTACTGCTCCGACGTCACGCGCACCTTCGTGATCGGGCGAGCATCCGACGAACAGAAAGAGGTCTACGACATCGTCCGCGGCGCGAACGCACACGCCTCGGCGAACGTGAGAGTCGGGATGACGGGGCGAGATGCCGATGCGCTGGCCAGGCAGTACATTGAACAGCGCGGCCAGGGGGAAGGGTTCGGACACAGCCTCGGCCACGGAATCGGACTGGAAGTGCACGAGGCACCACGGTTGTCCAAGACCGCCGACGCACCGCTCCCCGCGCACGCGGTCGTCACGATCGAGCCAGGGATCTATCGCGCCGGGTGGGGCGGCGTACGCATCGAGGATGATGTGGTGCTCGACCCCGCAGGACCGCGTATACTGACGTCGTTTCCTCGCGAGCTGATGGAAATCGCGTGACGATCACGCGAGCGATAACCCGAATCGGACTATGATCGACTTACGCTACGTAAAAAAGATCGTCGAGCTGCTCGACGGCTCATCGGTCGACTCGATCGAGATATCAACGGACAAGGGGATGAAGCTGCGCATCTCCAAGACCCCGCAGCAGCGCGGGGCGATGGTGACGCCAGCCGTTTCCATACCGGCGATTGTCCCCCAGGTTGTTACATCCAGCCGACTTACACCGTCGGAAGGGGTACCCCTTACCGCCGAAGACGACGGGCAAACCAGGGCGGAAGCACCGAAGGCAAAGCTGCTCGAGGTGAAGTCGCCGATGGTGGGCACCTTCTATCGATCGCCTGAACCGGGGATCCCGCCGTACGTCGTCGAGGGGACTCGCGTCGAGAAGGGGCAGATTCTCTGCATCATCGAGGCGATGAAGATCATGAACGAGATCGAGTCCGAATACTCCGGTGTGGTGCGCGAGGTGCTGGTCTCCGACGCGCATCCGGTGGAATACGGGCAGGTCCTCTTCCGTGTCGACCCGAATGGCTAATCCGTCAATTCTGCCGCTCACCACCGAGGTACCACCGACGCCCCGAGTACCGGCGCAGGTGGACATTCCGGTCCCTGCCACCCCCGCCTCGTTCAACTTCAAGGCGGTGTTGCAGCGGATGATCCAGCAGAATGCGTCGGACGTACATCTGAAGGTCGGCCGTCCCCCCGTGCTGCGCGTCAACGGCGATCTGATGTCGCTGGACCTGCCGCCGCTCAAGCCGGAAGATCTGAAGGCGCTCGCCGAGCAGATCATGACGCCGAAGCAGGTGAAGGAGTTCGCGGAGGCGAAGGAGGCGGATTTCGCCATTGGCGTTCCGGGGATCGGGCGCTTTCGCGTGAATGTGTACCAGCAGCGCGGCACGATCGCCTATGCGATGCGCGCGGTGCCGTACCAGGTGAAGACGAGCACGGAGCTCAACCTCCCGAAGATCGTCGAGGACATCGCGCTGCGTCCGCGCGGGCTGGTGCTCGTCACGGGGGTGACGGGATCGGGGAAGTCCACCGCGCTTGCCGCGATGCTACAGCACATCAACGAGAAGCGCCACGCGAACGTGATCACGATCGAGGATCCGATCGAGTTCCTGCATCGCGACATCAACTCGAGTATCAATCAGCGCGAAGTCGGCGCGGACACCGGCAGCTTCGGCGTCGCCCTTCGCCGCGTGCTGCGACAGGATCCCGATGTCATCCTCATCGGTGAGATTCGAGACACCGAGACGCTCGAGGTCGCGCTCAAGGCGGCGGACACGGGCCACCTCGTGTTCTCGACGCTGCACACGACGGACGCGACGCAGACGATCAACCGCGTGCTCTCCTTCTACGCACCGCACCAGCAGAACGAAGTGCGGTTCACGCTCGCGAGCGCGCTCGCCGCGGTGATCTCGCTTCGCCTCGTGCCGCGCTCGGACAAGCCCGGGCGCGTTCCCGCGGTGGAGATCCTGATCAACACCGCCGCCGTGCGCGATCAGATCCGCGACATGACGAAGTCGCTCGACATCCCCGACCTGATCAAGGAAGGAACCGTGCAATACGGGATGCAGAGCTTCGACCAGTCGCTCATGCAGTGGTATACCCGTGGTGTCATTACCTACGAGAACGCGTTATTCTTCGCCACCAATCCGAGCGAGCTTGCTTTGCGCGCGCAAGGTGTCGAGGGATCCAGCGACACGAGCTGGGACGACTTTCAACGCGATGGCGATGGCTGACAGCACGGCTGGCCATTCGCGCCGCCACGCCGGGTACACCAACTGATGTTCAAGAAAGTCCTGATCGCCAATCGCGGCGAGATCGCGCTTCGAATCATACGCGCCTGTCGCGAGCTCGACATTCAGACGGTGGCTGTCTACTCCGAGGCCGATCGCGAGTCGCTCCACGTCCGCTTCGCAGATGACGACGTCTGCATTGGGCCCGCGCCCGCGCGCGAGTCGTACCTCAAGATTCCGCGCCTGATCGCCGCCGCCGAGATCACCGGTGCGGACGCGATCCACCCCGGCTACGGCTTCCTCGCCGAGAACGCCGAGTTCGCCGAGACCTGCGCAGCGTCGAACATCACGTTCATTGGGCCCACCGCCTCGCAAATCCGGCTCATGGGCGACAAGGCCACCGCGCGCAAGACGATGGCCGGCGTCGGCGTTCCGATCGTCCCCGGCACTCCCGGCCCCGTCGAAGATGTCGACGAGGCGCTCGGCTTCGCCCGCGACATCGGCTTCCCCGTCATCATCAAGGCGGCCGCCGGCGGCGGCGGAAAGGGGATGCGCGTCGCCAACGATCCCGACGATTTCGCGCGCGCCTTCCAGCTGGCACGCTCCGAGGCGCTCTCGGCGTTCGGCAGCGACGAGGTGTACGTCGAGAAGTATCTCGCACGTCCTCGCCACATCGAGTTCCAGATCCTCGGCGATTCGCACGGCAACGTGATTCATCTCGGAGAGCGCGACTGCTCAGTGCAGCGCCGCCACCAGAAGCTGATCGAGGAGTCCCCGAGCCCGGCGATGACGCCCGACCTGCGCAAGCGCATGGGCGACGATGCGGTGCGCGGCGCGAAGGCGATCGAGTACGTGGGCGCGGGGACGATCGAGATGCTCCTCGACACCGACGGGTCGTACTACTTCATGGAGATGAACACACGCATCCAGGTCGAGCATCCCGTCACGGAGATGATCACCGGCGTCGATCTCGTGAAGGAGCAGATCCGCGTGGCAGCGGGCGAGAGGTTGTCGGTCACGTCGATGCCGCCGCTGCGTGGGCACGTAATCGAGGTGCGCGTGAACGCGGAAGATCCTGCGCGCAACTTTCAGCCGTCGCCTGGGCGCATCGATGTCTTCAATCCGCCGGGCGGCCCGGGGGTGCGCGTCGATACGCACATCTATACCGGCTACACGGTTCCCCCGTATTACGATTCTCTTCTGGCGAAGCTCATCTGCCAGGGAAGCACGCGCATGGAAGCCATCAAGCGCATGCAGATCGCCCTCGATTTCTTCATCGTCGAGGGCGTCACGACGACCGTTCCCTTTCTCGGCCGCGTGATGCAGAATGCGCGTTTCCAGGCCGGCGAGGTCGACACGAAGTTTCTAGAGCGCGAGAGCGATCTGCTGCGGGAGCCGTAATGCGCATTGACGTAGTGTTCGGGCCCACCACTGCAACGCCTGCGATGATCACTGGGCGCGTCGTCGCCGTCATCGACGTGCTTCGCGCGTCGACGAGCATCGCGACCGCGCTCAGCAACGGGGCGCGCAACATCGTCCCGCTCGAGAGCGCCGACGAGGTCATCACGCGCGCGAAGCAGTTCGCCAAGGGCGAGGTGCGCCTGGCGGGCGAGCGCAAGATGCTCATCGTGCCCGGCTTCGATCTCGGCAACTCGCCGGCGGAGTTCACGCGCGAGGCGGTCGAGGGGAAGACCGTGCTGCTGACGACGACGAACGGCACTGCGGCGATGGTCGGGCTGCAGTCGGCGCGCGACGTCGTCGTCGCGTCGTACGTCAATCTCGAGGCGGTGTCGGTGCTCATGCGCACGGCTGCGCGCGCGGGAACCGACATCACGATCATCTGCGCGGGACGGGACAAGCTCTTCTCGCTCGAAGATGCCGCGTGCGCGGGACGATACGTGCGCGCGATCGCGAAGCGGCTCTCCACGGTGGAGATGGGAGACGGCGCCTTCGCCGCGACGGTCTTCGACCGCAAATACGGCGACCGCCTCGATCAGCTGTTCGCGGATTCCGAGGCTGGACAGGCACTCGTGGAAGCGGGCTTCGCGAAGGATCTCGAGGACTGTGCGAAGATCGATTCGTGCCCCGTGATCCCCATCTTCCAGGATCGGCAGATCACGCTGCTCGGCCCAGACCGGGAGCGCTAGAGTCGATGGAAGGACGCCTCAAGCGGGAGCTCACCGGCGTCGTGCTGTTGATCTTCGCGCTCTTCCTTGCCGCCACGATCCTCGTCGGCGCGGGACAGTCGGTGACCAGCTCGTGCATCGAGGCGCGCGGCCTGATGGGCCCCGTCGGCTCCTGTCTGCGTTACGGGCTGTTCACGATGCTCGGCATTCCGGCGACGCTGCTGCTCCCACTCGTGCCCGCGGTACACGCGCTTCGCCTGTTCGGCCGCATGCGTTCGGATACGGACCGCTCGTGGATGCTCTTCCTCGCGGGGCTCGTCGTGCTACTGCCGATCGCGTGCGGGCTCGGCGCGGAGCACGGCGAGGCCGGACGGTCGGCGGTGGATGGGGTGTGGGGAGCGTTCGTCGCCTACTATCTGTACGCGTTCTTCGGACCGGTTGGCGCGTGGCTCGTCGTCTCGATGCTCCTCTGCGGGCTCACGGTGCTCACGCTCGCATGGAATCCAATCCGCGTGCTGATTGGCGTGCGCGTGCAGCGCGCCGAGGTGTTCGAGCCGGTTGCGGCCGAGGTGGTGGCGAAGGGGCGCAAGAAGCGGAAGGAGATCGAGTCACTCGTGGTTCCCGCCGCACTGCTCGAGCCGCCGCCGGAAGAGATGCCGCAGGTCGACCCGACGCTGATGCAGGAGGACGCGGGCGACTTTCTCGAGGAGAGCGGGCGAGGAAAGAAGAAAAAGAAGTCTCGCGCCGATCTCAGCCTCGAGCACGATGAGCGCATAGCCGCCGCTATCGATGCCACCGACGAAGGTGCACTCGCCGACGACGAGCTTCCGCCGCCCGAGCTCCTCACGCCCGCCGCTCCGCGCAATCCGGACTTCGGCAAGCGGGAGCTCGACGCGATGGGCGTGAAGCTCACCGACGCGCTTCGCACCTTCCGCGTCGAGGCCGAGATCGTGGGGCGCACGACGGGGCCGGTCGTGACGCAGTTCGAGGTCGAGCCCGCGCCGGGCGTGAAGGTTCGGCAGATCGCGAATCTCTCGAACGATCTCGCGCTCGCAATGCGGGCCGCGAGCATTCGCATCGTGGCGCCGATTCCCGGGCGCGGCGCCGTCGGAGTCGAGGTGCCGAACCCGACGTCGGAGATCGTCGCCTTCCGCGAGCTGCTCGAGAGCCCCGAATTCAAGAACGCGCGCGCCGCGCTCCCCATCGCGCTCGGAAAGGATCTCGAGGGAAAGCCGGTGATCGCCGATCTCGCGAAGATGCCGCACCTGCTCATCGCCGGCGCGACGGGCTCGGGGAAGTCCGTGTGCGTGAACACGGTGATCACGAGTCTCGTCTACAAGCACACGCCGAAGACGCTGCGCTTCCTGATGGTCGACCCGAAGATGGTCGAGCTGTCCGTGTACAACACGCTCCCGCATCTGCGCCACAAGGTGATCACCGACAGCCGCGACGCTGCCTCGGTGCTCAAGTGGGCGGAGATGGAGATGCAGGAGCGGTACGAGCTCCTCGCCGCGAACGGCTGCCGCAACATCCAGGATTTCAATCGCCGCCTCAAGAACGGCGACAAGCTCAAGGTCCCGACGCGCAAGGACGTCGCCTTCGAGAATACCGAGTATACCGGGAAGCACCTCCCGTACATCGTCGTCGTGATCGATGAGCTCGCGGACCTCATGATGACGGTGCAGGGAGAGGTCGAGCCGCCGCTTGCGCGACTCGCGCAGAAGGCGCGCGCGATCGGCATTCATCTCCTCCTCGCGACGCAGCGGCCGAGCGTCAACGTCATCACGGGGCTGATCAAGGCGAACTTCCCGAGCCGCATCGCGTTCCGCGTCGCGTCGCAGGTGGACAGCCGCACGATCATCGACGGCATGGGCGCGGAGTCACTGCTCGGCAACGGCGACATGCTCTTCATCCCGCCCGGGAAGTCGGAGGCCGCGCGACTTCAGGGCGCCTATATTTCCTCCGAGGACACCGAAGCGCTGATGGGGTGGTACGAGGGGAAGAAGGCGGAGAGGAAGCGCGTGCTCGAGTCCGAAGGGCTCATTATCGAGGAGCCGGTGTCTCACGAATCGGACATCCTCGAGGAGATGCGGAAGCGCGAGGCGGTGGCGACATCGGATGCGAACGACACCGAAGTCGCGGGCGAGCGGGACAAGCTGTTTCGCGAGGCGGCCGAAGTAGTAGTGCAGAACCAGCTGGGCTCGACATCGCTGCTGCAGCGGAGGCTCAAGGTCGGCTACGGCCGCGCGGCGCGAATCATCGACCAGCTCCAGGAAGCCGGCATCCTGGGGCCCGCGGATGGATCCAAGGCGCGCGAAGTGCTCGTAGGGCTGGATGACATCGATCGTATCTGCGGGCCGGCGAGTTGATCTGTCGTCCAACAGTCGCAGTTGTCCGTTGGTGTCCGTTCACTCCGTTTTTGTCCGTATCTCCATTTGGTAGTGCCGGTGGTGCGCATCGATGGTGAGATGTGCTTCAACCCAGGAATCAACAACTGGAGATACGGATAAAAACGGATAGAAGCACGGACAACAAACGGAGACTACAACTGCTTTTTCCGTTCGATCCGTGCCGTTCATCCGTTTTTTGTCGTTTTTCACAGCTGTTGCAGTTGTCCGTTCTCTTGACGCTCGAAACAACGTCTCCGGCGCGCCAGCTAGCGCGGCCGAGCGGATTGCCACTCTTGGAGGAATCGTGAAGGCTCGAAAGACTGGTTGGATTGCGGGATTGGTCGTCGTCTGCGGAGGTGCGCTATCGGCGTGCTCGCATGGCGTGAAGCCCGCGGCCGACGTCGCGCCGTCGCCCGCGAAGTCCACGGCGGCACCGGTAATGGATCCCGCAACGGCATCGGCGCCGGCGAATCCAGTGCTCGTCGCTCCCGCTGCTGCGGTGCTCAAGCCGTCGAAGCGCACCTACGTCGCGCGGATCTTCTCGCAGGGACAGGCGCACCGCCTCGGCTGGCGCACCCTCGAGCTCTCCGAAACGACGTACGATGGCAAGGCCGCGTGGCTGCTCGCAGAATCGCGGACGATCAACACCGTGGTGCTGGCCGAGTCGCTGTACGTGGCGAAGACGTCTCTCGAGCCGATGCACCGCGTTGTGCGCACTCCCGATCAGGAGATCACGACGCACTACACGCGCGACAGCATCGTCACGAAGTTCCAGAGCGATAGCGGCGGTGACGTGCGCGTTGCCGTGAAGAACGAGCGCGACCTCATCGGCAACATCTACTGGATCGAGCCGCTTCTCGCGTCGCTGCCGCTCGGGCTCGGATACAAGGGCAGTGCAACCACCGAATTCATCGGACCCCGCGATCAGGCGCGCGTCGTAATGAAGCTCTGGGTAACAGGACAGGATTCGCTCTACGTTCCCGACGGCACTTTCGACACATGGACGATGACGCTCCAGGTTGGCGAGACCGAGGAGCATTTCTGGGTGCGCAAGAGCGACAAGGTGCTTCTCAAGATGGACACGCCGGTCGCAGGGATCGCGGCCGCGAAGGTGGAGCTGCTGATCGCGGAGGGGCAGACGCCGAAGCCCTGACCGGCGGACGATAGCGCTTCCCCGCCTCCGCGAGGCGGGGATGATGGTCGAGGTGGTTCGATGCGGGCGTCCTGACGGGCGCCCGCATCTTTGCGTTCATGACGGCAGCGTCGCAGGTGCTGGGAGAGCAAGGCGAGCGGATCGCGGCCGTCTGGCTGGCGCAGAAGGGGTGGCGAATACTCGATCGCCGCTTCCGGAACGGTCACAGAGACCTCGACCTCGTAGCGGAGCGAAGCGGAGTTGTGGCCTTCATCGAGGTCAAAACTCGGCGAGGCGAGGCCTTTGGACACCCGGTGGAGGCGGTGAACTGGCGTAAACAACGCGAGCTCTGCCGTTCGGCGGCGGTGTGGATTGCCAGACATGGGGGAGGGGGACAAGCGTTTCGATTCGACGTGGTTGGGGTTTTAATCGTGGGCGATCGTGTTCGGGTTCGGCACGTTGAGAATGCCTTTGCGGCCCGATCAGCCGGTTGACAGCGGACATGGGGGTTCGTAGTTTGTTCGGGCAGTGGTATTAGGTAGTCCCGACGATAGATTTTCTATCGCCAGGCCAGATTCGGCAGTCTCACGATTTCACGGGTTGGGTGACCGCATGGCTGTCTCCACAGGACAGGAAGAAAAGAAGAAGGCGCTGAATCTGGCGATCGCGCAGATCGAGAAGAGTTGCGGCAAAGGCTCCATCATGAAGATGGGAGCCGATGCCGCGAAGGTCCGTATCGATGTGATTCCGACGGGTGCCATCAATCTGGATGCGGCGATCGGCGTCGGCGGAATTCCGCGTGGCCGCGTCACCGAGATCTACGGTCCCGAGTCCAGCGGCAAGACGACGCTCTGCCTGCATGTCGTCGCGAACGCGCAGCGCGCCGGTGGCGTCGCTGCGTACATCGATGCCGAGCATGCGCTCGACACCGAGTATGCGCAGAAGCTGGGCGTGGACATCGAGAACCTGCTCGTGTCGCAGCCCGACACCGGCGAACAGGCACTCGAGATCTGTGAGATTCTCGTGCGCTCCGGCGCCGTCGATATCGTGGTCATCGACTCCGTCGCCGCGCTGGTGCCGAAGGCCGAGATCGAAGGGGAGATGGGTGATTCGCACGTCGGACTGCAGGCGCGCCTCATGAGTCAGGCGCTTCGCAAGCTCACCGGCGCGATCGCGCGGTCGAAGACGTCCGTCGTGTTCATCAACCAGCTCCGCGAAAAGATCGGCGTCATGTTCGGCAACCCCGAGACGACCACCGGCGGCAAGGCACTCAAGTTTTATGCGTCGGTCCGCCTCGACATTCGCCGCATTGGGCCGGTCAAGGATAAGGAAGAGGTTGTTGGGTCGCACGTCCGCGTAAAGGTCGTGAAGAACAAGGTGGCGCCGCCGTTCAAGCAGGCCGAGTTCGACATCATGTACGCGGAAGGGATCAGCCACACGTCTCTTCTGGTCGACATTGGGTCGGAGTCCGGCATCATCGAGAAGTCGGGCGCCTGGTACAGCTACAACGGCCAGCGCATCGGGCAGGGCCGAGAGAACGCGAAGATGTTCCTGAAGGACAACAACAGCATGATGCTGGAGATCGAGGAGAAGGTGAAAGTCGTGCTGGGGATCAAGGATCCTGGCGCCTTGGCGGTCGAGATGGTCGAAGAGGTCGAGAGCGACGAGTAGCACCAGCACGTCGGCGAAATCGTGCCGAAGGGCGAGGTGGAGTGGCGAAGGCACCCGGAAACTGTCTTCGTCGCACCCTTCCCCTTCGGCACTTCGTGCATCTCGGGGGGTCGTCATCCATACATCTGCTGCGATATCTGAATGAGTGAGCTCTCGTCCCCCTCGCTGGCGCTCGGCGGCCTGTCCGGCGACGCCGATGCTCCCACCTCCGCCAGCTCGCTCGCGAGTCCCGCGCACATCAGCGCCATCTCTGCGAGCGCCCGTCATCCGGGCCGCTTCGAGATTCTTGTCGACGGGTCCGCCGTCGCGACGCTTTCTCTCGACGGCATCGAGCGCCTGGGCGTTCGTATCGGCGTGGCGTATGGCGAGCAGATGGCGAATCGCATCGCCGTCGAGTCGGCCGCGCTCCATACCTTCGATCGCGCCATCGCGATGCTCGCTGCCCGTCCGCGTGCTGCGCGCGATCTGGAGCGGATGCTGGTGCGGAAGGGCGAGCCCGCGGAGCACGTCGCCGCCGCCGTCGAGCGCCTCATCACCCTCGGTGCGCTCGACGATGCCCAGTTCGCACGGCAGTTCATCCGCGCGAAGATCGCGGGCGCGGGGCTCTCGCGCCGGCGCCTGCAGTCGGAACTCTGGCGCCGCGGCGTCGCGCGCGACATCATCGATGCGGCGCTGGCCGAGGTGCTGGAGGAGGACGAGGTCGATGAGGATGCGCAGATCGCGCAGGTCGCCGCGAAGAAGATGCGCACCCTGCGCACCGCCGATCCGGCTACGGCGCGCCGACGGCTCTACGCATTTCTCGCGCGGCGCGGATACGACGGCTCCGCGATCCGCCGCGTCATGGACGCACTCCCGGGGAGCAGCGAGGCGGACAACCTCGAATAGCCCGTGCCCCGGAGTAACGGGCGCGGTATATTTTGAGGCTTATGCGCGCATCCGAGATTCGCCAGCGTTTCCTCTCGTACTTCGAGCGCAACGCGCACGCAGTTCGTCCCAGCTCGTCGCTCGTCCCCTCGGACGATCCGACGCTCCTCTTCACCAACGCCGGAATGGTGCAGTTCAAGCGCATCTTCCTCGGCCAGGAGCGTGCGTCGTTCGGCCTGCGCGCGACTACGGCGCAGAAGTGCGTGCGCGCAGGGGGAAAGCACAACGATCTCGAGCAGGTGGGGCACACTGCACGGCACCACACTTTCTTCGAGATGCTCGGCAACTTCTCCTTCGGCGATTACTTCAAGCGCGACGCGATTCGCTTCGCGTGGGAATTCGTCACCGTCGAGCTCGGGATCCCGAAGGAGCATCTGCGCGTCACGGTCTACGAGTCGGACGACGAGGCGCGCGCGCTCTGGACGGAGCTCACGGGGATCGCCGACAGCCGGGTCTACGGGTTGGGCGAGCGCGACAACTTCTGGCAGATGGCCGACACGGGACCATGCGGCCCATGCACGGAGATCTACGTCGACCTCGCACACATCGCAGGCGACTGGGCATTCCCTGCGGGCGCGACCGGCGAGTGGACCGACACCGTGCGCACCGAGTTCTCGCGCGACGCGTTCGTCGAGGGCGCGGAAGCCGGGCGCTTCCTCGAGATCTGGAATCTCGTCTTCATGCAGTTCGACCGGCAGCCGGACGGCGTGCTCAAGCCGCTCCCCAAGCCCTCGGTCGATACGGGCGCGGGGCTCGAGCGCATCGCCGCGGTGATGCAGGGCGTGACGAACAACTATCACACCGACCTCTTCGTCCCGTTGATTACGAAGGCCGAGGAGGTGCTTGGCATGTCGTACGACGATCGGCCGGGTGCGGGCGTGGGAACGGCAGTGTGGCCCGCCGTTCCGCCGAAGGGTAGCCGACCGGTGACCTACGACGCGGCGTCCTTCCGCGTGCTCGCCGATCACGCACGCGCGATCACCTTTCTGATCGCCGATGGCGTCTTTCCGTCGAACGAGGGGCGCGGCTACGTGCTCCGCCGCATTCTCCGACGCGGCGTTCGTCACGCATGGCTACTCGGTCGCCGCGAGCCGACGCTCGACAAGCTCGTGAGTGTCGTGGTGGACCAGATGTCGGATGTGTACCCGGAGCTCGCGCAGCGCCGCACGCTCATCGCCGACACGACGCGCGCGGAAGAAGAGCGCTTCCTCGCGACGATCGAGGAAGGAATGCTGCGCTTCGACCAGCTCGCGCCGCTCAATTCGACGCAGGGCTCCACCGCGATCCGCGGGACGATCAGCGGCGGCGATGCGTTCCGTCTCTATGACACCTTCGGCTTCCCGATCGATCTCACGGAGCTGATGGCGCACGAGCGCGGCTACACCGTCGACATCGCGGGCTTCGAGAGCTCGCTGCAGGCGCAGCGCTCGCAATCGCGCGAGGAGCGTAAGGGGCGCGATCTTGGCGTCGCGGATGAAGGGCTCGCGGACTTTGCGTCATGGGAGAAGAAGCCCGGTACCGCGGCGCAGTCGACGAACTTCGTCGGCTACGGCGTGACCGAGGCGGACACCGAAGTCGTCGCGATTCGCCGACTCCCCGCGGGGCGAATCGCGCTGGTGCTACAGGAGACTCCGTTCTACGCGGAGTCCGGCGGTCAGCTCGCCGACGCCGGTGAGATCGCCGGCGAAGGATGGAAGGTGGACGTCGAGGAGGTGAAGAAGGTCGACGGACGGCACGTTGCGATCGGTGAGCTCACGGGCGAATTCCACTTCGGTCGCGTGCACGCGCGCATTCCCGCGGCTCGCCGGCGCGACACGGAGCGCAACCACACCGCGACGCATCTACTGCACGCGGCGCTGCGCCAGGTGCTCGGCGAGCACGTGACGCAGGCCGGGTCGCTCGTCGCGCCGGATCGTCTGCGCTTCGACTTCCATCATCACGGGCCGATCAAGCCGGAGCCGCTGTCGGAGATCGAGGAGATCGTGAATCGCGGCATCTGGGCGAACGTCGACGTGAGCACCGTCGAGCGCCCGTATCGCGACGCGGTCGCATCGGGCGCGATGGCGCTCTTCGGCGAGAAGTATGGCGACGTGGTGCGCGTCGTCAGCATTCCCGGGCTGTCCGTCGAGCTGTGCGGCGGCACGCATGCGCGCAGTACGGGGCAGATCGCGCTCTTCAAGATCGTGAGCGAGAATGGCGTCGCGGCGGGGATCCGGCGCATCGAGGCGGTGACCGGGCCGCGCGCGTACGAGATGATTCGCGGCGAGGAATTGCGACTGCAGAAGATCGGCGAGCTGTTGCGCGCGCCGGCGGATGGCGTCGTCAAACGCGTAGAGACGTTGCTCGACGAGCGACGGAAGCTCGAAAAGCGACTCGAGGAGAGTCTGCGTGGCGGCGGCGATCAGCTGCAACAGCTGCTCGCGGGCGCGGAGACGATCGGCGTATCGCGTCTGGTGTCGTCGAGCGTGACCGCGGGCGACGTGAAGGAGCTGCAACAGCTCGGCGACGCGCTGCGCGAGCAGCTCGGCAGCGGCGTCGGCGTGCTAGCGACATCGTTCGGCGAGGGGAAGAGCACGCTGATCGTCATCGTCACCGACGATTTGCGCGAGAAGGGAGTACGTGCGGATCAGCTCATCAAGCCCATCGCCGAGGCGGCGGGGGGCCGGGGTGGCGGTAAGGCGCACATGGCGCAGGCGGGAATTCCGGATGCGTCGCGCATCGGCGAGGCGATCGCGAAGGCGCCGTCGGTGGTGCGCGCGGCGCTGGGCGTTGCCGCGTGACGGTTGGCGAGTGGCTTTCGGCCCGCACTCCCGCGCCGCCGCCGCAGTTGGCTGCACGGCTTCGCGTGCTGCTCGATACGCGGTTGAGTGACCCCTCGTCGAGTGCGCACGAGGCAGTGCTGGCTTCGGCCGAGTCGCTGCTCGCGGAGCTGCTTGCGCTCGACTGCGCGGGGCGCGATCGCGCGCTCGATCTCCTCGTAGTGGATGCGATGGTGACGTATGCCTTCGAGGCGGCGAGCGAGTCGCCGGAGACGCTTGCGGTGCGGGCGACGTCCGCGATGGCGGCGATCGCGAAGCTCGCTTCTCCGTCGCTCCACGTATGAGCGCGAGCATCCTTTCCGGGCGCTCGGGGCTCGCGGTGCTCATCGATCCCGACCGCACGACCTCCGCGGGGGCCGAGGAGCTGGCGCGGCGCGCAGCGGGGGAGGGAGCGGCGCTGCTGCTGCTGGGGAATAGCTTCGGACCCGCGCGGGAGGATGGCGAGCTGTCGTCGCGCATCAAGCATGCGGCGCCCGAGTTGCCGCTGGTGCAGTTTCCGGCGATGGCGTCGCAGCTCGATGCGGGTGTCGATGCGGTGCTGCTGCTGTCGCTGGTCTCCGGACGGAATGCGCAGTATCTCATCGAGGAGCACGTGCGCGCGGTGCCATTCTTTCTGCAGCATCCGGAGGTTCAGGCGATCAGCACGGCGTATTGCCTCGTCGATGGCGGACACGTGACCTCGGTGGAGTCGGTGAGCCAGACGCGCCCGCTGCCGGCCGATAAGCCGGAGGTCGCGGCGGCGCATCTGCGCGCGGCGGCGCTCATCGGGATGCACGCCGCCTATCTCGATGCGGGGAGCGGCGCGTCGCGCGCGGTGAGCGCGTCCATCGTGCGCGCGGCGCGCTCGGCGTGGAGCGGCCCCTTGCTGGTCGGCGGCGGGATTCGTGGCGCGGAGTCGGTGCGAAGCGCGCGTGACGCGGGGGCGGACATCGTGGTCATCGGTGGCGCCCTCGAGGATGGGGGCGCGCGCGTGGTCGGTGCGCTGGCGCTGGCGGCGCGCGCGTGATCGACATCCACACGCATCTGCTGCCGGGAGTCGACGATGGTTCGCCATCCGTCGAAGTATCCGTGCCCGTGCTCGAGCGATTCAGGCAGGATGGCGTGACGGTGCTGGTGTGCACGCCGCACCTCAAGGCCACCGATGCGCAGCGCGCGCCGATCGAGCGGCATCGCGCGATCCTCGCGAATCTCGTCGAGCATGCGCCGCCGGTGCCGGAGCTCGTGCTCGGCTGGGAGATCATGCTCGACGCGCCGGGGGCGGATCTACGCGCGCCGCATCTCCACCTGGGCGACTCGGGCGCGGCGCTGGTGGAGTTCCCGCGCATGCACGTGCCGCCAGGCGCAACCGCGGAGATCCTCCGCATTCGGATGAGCGGAGTGACTCCGGTGATTGCGCATCCGGAGCGGTATCATCAGTGCACGCCGGAGTTGGTGCAGCAGTGGCGAAGCGTTGGTGCAGTGATCCAGATGGACGCGGTGATGGTGTTCGGCAACGCGCCGACGTCGCGGCTCGCACGGAAGCTGCTCGAGGAGGGGCTGATCGACTGCATCGCGAGCGACACGCACGCCGACACGCGCTCGCTGGCGATGGCGCGCGACTGGCTCGAGGCGATCGATGCGCACGAGCAGGCGGAGCTGCTGTGCACGATCAACGCGCGGCGGCTGCTGAACGGGGAAGCGGTGCTGCCGGTGCTTCCGATTCCCGAGACGGACAAGGGGATGCTCGCGACGCTGCGGGGAATGTTCATGAGGCGGTCGTGAGCGCCGACGGGAAGCGCGACAGCGCGGGGGTGGTTGCCGCGCTACGCGAGCTTGCGGACACAGCGCTCGCGGCAGCGTCGGCGCTCGAGGCGGACTTCGATCGTGCCGCGGCGCTGATCCGTGCGACGGTGCAGGCCGGGCGGACGCTCTTCTTTTGCGGGAACGGCGGGAGCGCGGCCGACGCACAGCATCTCGCGACGGAGTACGTGGTGCGCTACATGCGCGCGCGTCGCGCGGTGGCGGCGCTCGCGCTCACGACCGACACGTCGTTGCTGACGGCCGCCGCGAACGATCTGGGCTTCGAGCACGTCTTTGCGCGACAGATCGAGGCGCTGGTGCGACCGGGGGATCTGTTGGTGATTCACTCCACGAGCGGCGAGTCGCCCAACGTACTCCGGGCGGCTGAGGCGGCGCATCGCGCTGGCGCGAAGGTGCTGGCGTTCTCGGCGCGCGACGGCGGCGCGCTGCCCGCGCTCGCCGATGTCAGCGTCGTGATCCCGACCCAGCGTACCGACCGCGCGCAGGAGCTCCACCTTTGCATTGAGCACGCGATCTGCGAGCTCATCGAGCGGGAGCTATGATCGATCTCAAGGGAAAGCGCGCACTCGTCACCGGCGGCTCGCGCGGCATCGGAGCAGCCACCGCAATTCTCCTCGCGGAGTGCGGGGCGGACGTCGGCATTGGCTATCGTAATCGCGAGAAGGATGCTGAGGAGGTCGTCCGCCAGATGGCATCGTTCGGCGTGCGGGCCTTTGCGCACGCGTCGGATCTCAGCGCTCCGGGCGGGACCGAGTCGTTGTTCGCGCGCGCGAAGCGCGAGTTCGGCGGCCTCGATCTCTTCGTCGGCAACGCCGGGATCTGGCCCTTCGACTACGTCCCGCTCGGCGAGATGGAGGACGATCGCTGGCACACCACGATGCGTGCGAATCTCGACTCGATGTTCACGACGTCACGGGCGGCGATCCGCGCACTCTCGGATCGCGGGCGTATCGTGCTCGTATCGAGCACCGCGGGGCAGCGCGGCGAGGCCGGGCACTCGGACTACGCAGCGTCGCGAGGCGCGATGATCTCGTTCGTGAAATCGGTGGCGGTCGAGCTCGCGCCGCGCGACATCACCTTCAACAGTGTGGCGCCGGGGTGGGTCGATACGGAGATGTCCGCGGCATCGCTCGTGGGGGACGGGCGCGTGCAGGTGGAGAAGACGATTCCGTTGGGGCGCGTTGCCACCGCGCGAGACATCGCCGGGCCGATCGTGTTTCTCTGTTCGGACTACGCGCGGCACATCACGGGGGAGGTCCTGAACGTCAATGGCGGAGCGGTGCTGTGCGGGTAGCATGTCGCACGGCGCGAGCGATCACGCCGTCGCGAAGCGCTCGCTGTGGCTTTCGCCCACCGCCTGCCAGCTCTTGAAGCAGCGCCAGTCGTACTCGCGCGCCGCACGCATCTGGTCGGGGAAGCCAAAGCAGTCCGTCCATCCCATTTCCGTGGCGCGCCAGGCGCAGTCCCACGAGAACGAGAAGGTTCGCGGACCATCGGCGCACATCACGTCGATCACACCCGTGAGATCCGAGCAGCCGGAGTTCGCGCTGATCCGCACCGAGACGATCTCGAGCGCGCGCTCGACCTCGAGCAGCTGCGTGAGCAGCCGTACGATCTTCACGTGCGGCACAGGACGCGCGGCCGTGACGAGTGGCGTGCGGACCCGCTGGCGCACCGAACGGACGGCCGCCTTGAAGTCGGGAGTCGCGGCGCTTCCGTCGAGTATGTCGGTGAGATGCATAGGTGAATAAAGATAGCGCGTTTGGTGACTCTGCGGGGCGTGGAGCGCTGCTCCAGCCCCCCGCATCTGTGCTGGGAATTGCCCAGACGCTGATGCGTGCGGGGCACGAGAGCTGGTTCGTCGGCGGCGCGGTGCGCGATGCGCTCCTGGGGCACCGGAACCTCGACTGGGACATCGCCACGGCTGCCACTCCACAGCAGGTGCAGCGACTCTTCCGGCGCACCGTTCCCGTCGGAGTCGACTTCGGGACCGTTGGTGTACTGGACGACGCGGGCGCGATGCACGAGGTCACGACCTTCCGGCGCGACGTGCAGACTGATGGGCGGCACGCGGTGGTGGAATTCGGCGCGAGCCTCGACGAGGATCTCGCGCGGCGCGACTTCACCATCAACGCGATCGCATACGGCCCCGAGAGCGGCGAGCTGCACGACCCCTTTCGCGGACAGGAGGATCTCGAGCGCAAGCTGGTGCGCGCAGTCGGCGTCGCGGCGGATCGGATGCGCGAGGATCGACTCCGTGCGCTCCGGGCGATGCGCTTTGCCGCGCGCTTCGGCTTCGCGATCGAGCCGGAGACGTGGGCAGCGATCGTCGCGTCCGCACCGCATCTCGGGCGGCTCTCGATGGAGCGCGTGCATCAGGAGATCGAGAAGACGATGGCGCAGGTGGAGCGGCCCGGCGACGCGCTCGAACTTTGGCGGGACGGCGGCGCGCTCGCGGCGCTCATCCCGTCGCTCGCATCGATGCGCGATGTGGCGCTCCGCACGCTGAACCTTCTCCCTCGCGCATCGAGCGCAGCCGAAGAGCATCGGACGATCAACCGGCTCACCGCGCTCATGCTCGATGTGCCTGCGGCGCCCACGCGCGCGGCATTGCGCGAGCTCCGATTCTCGAATGATCGCGTGCGCTGGATCGGCGACCTCGTCGAGCGCTGGCACGCGTTGGAAGCGCCGATTGGCGAAGCGCTGGCGCTCGGAGCGCCGCCCACCGATGCGACCGTGCGCCGCTGGGTCGCGGTGATCGGCCGTACGCGTGTCGATGCGTTCTTCGCGGTGGCCGGTGCGCGCTTCGCGGCGAAAGCGGGGGAGGGTTGGGGCGAGCAGAGCCGCGAGGCGTTCGCAACGTTGCACGGCAGGGCCGAGTCGGTCGCACTTCGCGATCCGGTCGAAACCGGCGATCTTTCCATCGATGGCGCTGACCTCATGAAGATGGGCATCAAGGCCGGCCCGCAACTCGGTGCCGCGCTCCGCACGCTGCTCGACTGGGTGCTCGACGATCCGGCGCGCAACACGGAAGATCAGCTGCTCGCGCGCGCGCGCGCGCTCGCAGGGCCACAGTCACCGTCCCCGGAGAGCTAGCGCATGTGGTTTCGCGGCCGCCAGCCGGAGACGTCGGTATGGAAGCGCTTCCGCACTGCCGCCGATGGCTTCGTCTTCACGAAGGAAGAGGACTACTACAGTGCGCACGTGGTCGCGCACGCGGAGCGCATCGTCGATCTCTTCCTGGCGCTCATGGACCAGCTGCCGCCGGCCAT
Source organism: Gemmatimonadota bacterium (assembly GCA_030854615.1). Classification (GTDB taxonomy): domain Bacteria; phylum Gemmatimonadota; class Gemmatimonadetes; order Gemmatimonadales; family Gemmatimonadaceae; genus FEN-1250. The sequence continues at coordinate 9,722 of JALYSW010000085.1, read as the reverse complement.
CGATCTCGCCGTCGTCGATGCGCGCGGCAAGCGGAAGTGGCGGGGCGATCGGCTCCCGCTCCCCGATGTCCGCGACGCGCTGACTCGCATCAAGACGCTCGTCGCTGCGGCGGGCGGCGTCGAGATCGCCGTCTACTCCGGTGAGGACCAGCTGACGCTCAATCCGATGCTCGAGCTCTTCATCTACGCCCGCACCGATCGCTGGCTCTATCTGTTGCAGGGGAAAGGGCTCGAGGAGCGGAGACTCGTACGCACGAACAGCTGGAAGCTTTCGCGGCACGAGTTTCCGCCCGCTCCCGAGCTCGAGTTCGCGCTCGACACGTTCGTCGATTCGCTCGGGATGAAGGCGGAGTGACGCACACGCCGATCGTCTACGCCCTCGTCGCCGCTGCGGCGAACGTCGTCGGCGCGCTCGTGGTCGCGACGCGCGCGAAGTGGAGCACGCGCGCGCTCGATGCGATGATCGCGCTCGCCGCGGGCTTCATGATCTGCGTGTGTCTCACCGATATCTTTCCCGAGGCGATCGAGCGCTCCGGCGCGCGCGGAGCGATGGCCGCGCTCGCCGGCTATCTCCTCGTGCACCTCACCCAGCACATGCTCGCGCCGCACTTCCACTTCGGCGAGGAGACGCACGAGGTCACGGAGCTCGTCAGCGTCTCGGCGCTCGCCGGGCTGCTGCTGCACACCTTCGTCGACGGCGTCGCGATCGCGAGCGCCTTCCACGTCAGCTCCGCGCTCGGCTCGATCGTGTTCATCGCCATCGTGCTGCACAAGCTGCCCGAGGGCTTCGCGATTGCGAGTCTCTTCCTGGCGGCTGGCGCGGGGCGTACAAGAGCGGTGCAGGCGGGGCTCGCGCTCGGCCTTTCGACGATCGCGGGTGTCGTCGTCACGGACACCGCACCGGCGCTCGACGCAATCGGACTCGGACTCTCCGCTGGAGTAACGCTGTACGTGGCTGCCTCGAATCTCGTTCCGGAATTTCAGGGGAAGACGGATTGGCGTCCGCAGCTCGCCTTCGTTGCGGGGTGCGCCCTGTACTTCGCGACGCGCGCCGTAGCGGGGATCTGAGCATGGCCTCGTCGAGGAGCGTGCGCGGCCGCCCGCCGGGAGGCACTCCCGCGCCCTCGCTGTTCACGCCGCCCGCTGGCGCCCAGCCACTCGCGGCGCGCATGCGTCCCGCATCGCTCGACGAGTTCGTCGGGCAGGAGCATCTGCTCGCGCCGGGGATGGCGCTGCGTGAGTCGATCGAGCGCGGGAAGGTGACGTCGATGCTCTTCTGGGGACCGCCCGGAAGCGGCAAGACCACGCTCGCGCTGCTGATCGCGAACTACACGGAGCGCGAGTTCGTCCCGTTCTCCGCCGTGACGGAGGGTGTCCCTCGCGTGCGTGAGATCATCGCCGCGGCCGAGGAGCGGCTCGCGATGAGCGGTCGCGGTACCGTGCTGTTCGTCGATGAGATCCACCGCCTCAATCGCGCGCAGCAGGATGCCTTTCTACCGCACGTCGAGCGCGGCACCGTCACCCTGATCGGAGCGACGACCGAGAACCCGTCGTTCGAGATCAATGGCGCGCTTCTCTCGCGCACACGCGTCTTCGTGCTCAAGGCGCTCACGCCGGACGCTGTCACCAAAGTGCTGCGCTCTGCGCTCGCCGACCGGACGCGAGGGCTCGGCGAGCAGGAGCTCATCGTCGACGATGACGCGCTCGCCGTCATCGCGACGGAGGCCGATGGCGACGCGCGTCGCGCGCTCACCGTGCTCGATGCCGCGGCATCACACGTCGGGGCCAAGGGGCGGATCACGGTAGCCGTCGCGCGCGAGGCGCTGCAGCTCCGTTTCGCGCACCACGACAAGTCGGGCGAGGGGCACTTCAATCTGCTCTCCGCCTATCACAAGTCGCTGCGCGGCTCGGACCCCCATGGTGCGCTCTACTGGATGGCGCGCATGATCGAGGGCGGCGAGGATCCCATGACGATCTTTCGTCGCGCGATCGCGATGGCGGCGGAGGATGTCGGGCTCGCGGATCCGAATGCGCTGCAGCTCGCCGTTGCCGCACGCGATGCGTGGCACATGCTTGGCGCGCCGGAGGGCTATCTGCCGCTCGCCGAGATGACGATCTATCTGGCGACGGCGCCGAAGTCGAATAGTGCGAAGACGGCGCTGTCCGCCGCGCTCGCGGCGGCGCGTGAGTCGCCGGCGGAGGAAGTGCCCATGCACATTCGCAACGCGCCCACCGCGCTGATGAAGGAACTGGGGTACCATAAAGGGTATCAATACGCGCATGACGCGGAGGACGCCTACATTCCGCAAGAGTATCTTCCCGACAAGCTGCGCGGCACGGTGCTCTACGAGCCGGGGCGCTTCGGCTTCGAGAAGGAGATCAGCAAGCGGCTCGCGTGGTGGGCCGAGATCAGGAACAAGGCCGCGAGCGGCGATCCTTCGTCCGACGCGTCCTGATCACACATTCGGATTGGAGATAGCATGCGGCTCAAGATCGCACTAATATCCGCCGTCGCGCTCGCGAGTGCCTCGTGCGCTGGGCTCGGCAGGGGCGGCTTCAAGGATCCCGTCGTGACCTTCAAGAACGTGCAGGTCGGCGGCATTGGCCTCACCGGTGGCACGCTCGACGTCATCCTGAGCGTTTACAATCCGAACAGCTACCGTCTCGACGCCTCACGCGTGACGTACAAGGTCATGGTCGACTCGCTCGATGTCGGTGCGGGCGCGCTGGACCGACACTTCTCGGTGCCGAGCAACGATTCGGCGGACGTCGTGCTGCCGCTCAAGTTCAACTGGAGTGGTGTCAACGCGGCGGGACGGGAGTTGATGAAAACCGGGACCATCCCGTACCGCGTCCTTGGCGACCTCACCGTCGGCTCGGGAGTGGGAGATTTCACGATTCAGTACGACCGCACCGGCGACTTCAATTCGCTCGGCGGCATTCGCTGACGACTCATCCACACGGGTAACGCCATCTCTCGAAACTCCATCGATCTCCATCCGCCCGCAGAGCGCGCGATCCTGGTAGGCGCGCCCATCAAGTCAGCACGCGCGCGCCATCTGTTGAACGAGCATCTCGAGGAGCTAGCCGAGCTCGCGGATACAGCAGGGGCGGCGGTGGTGGGCGAGGTGACGCAGATGCTCGACCGCCCGCATCCGGGAACCTACCTCGGCAAGGGGAAGATCGAGGAGCTGCGGCTCGCGATCGAGGAGAAGCAGGCCACCGTCATCATCTTCGATGACGAGCTGTCCCCGGCGCAGGGGCGCAACGTCGAGACCGCGCTGAACACGCGCGTGGTTGATCGTGCAGAGCTCATCCTCGATATCTTCGCGACGCGCGCGCGCACGAGCGAGGCGAAGATGCAGGTGGAGCTCGCGCAGCTCGAGTACACGCTTCCGCGGTTGACGCGCATGTGGACCCACCTCGAGAAGTTCCGCGGGGGCATCGGCATGCGCGGTCCCGGCGAAACGCAGCTCGAGACCGATCGGCGGCTCATCAACAACCGCATCAAGCTGCTGAAAGAACGTCTCGTAGACGTGACGCGTGCGCGCGTCGTGCAGCGTCAGTCTCGGAGGGATGAGTTCCGCGTCTCACTGGTCGGGTACACGAATGCCGGGAAGTCCTCGGTGCTGCGCGCGCTCGCTGGCGACTCGCAGGTGTTCGTCGAGGATCGGTTGTTCGCGACGCTCGATCCGCTCACGCGAGAGGTCAAGCTAGGCGAGCACCAGAAGGCGCTGGTGACGGACACCGTCGGTTTCATCCGCAAGCTGCCGCACCATCTCGTCGCGTCCTTCCGCGCGACGCTCGAGGAAGTGAACGAGTCCGACCTGCTCCTGCACGTCATCGACGCGAGCCGCTCGACGTGGGAGGATCAGGTCCACGTCGTCGACGGCGTTCTGAACGAGCTCGGCGTGCTCGATAAGCCCGTGCTCCACGTCTTCAACAAGATCGACCGCATCGACAACGACGCACTGCTCTCGCTCCAGGAGCGAGTGCGCGACAAATACCCCGATTCGATCTTCGTCTCGGCCGTGGCGGAGCATGGACTCGAGCCGCTCCTGCGTTCGCTCACGACGCGCGTGCGCACGATGCGTCCGGTCTCCGAGGTACGCATCCCCGCTGGCGACGGCCGGCTGCTGGCCGAGCTGCATCGCGAGGGCGAGGTAATCGATCAGCGCAGCGAAGACGCCGAGCTCGTACTGCACGTGCGCGCGACGGACGCGCTGATCGGCCGACTCAAGCGAGGCGGCGCGACGGTCAGTTAGGCACGACCACAGATCGGGACAGCTCAAGGAAGAGCGACTGAGCTGAGAAACGAATGGAACGGATGAACTGCAGGGATTTCAACGGATAAAAGCCTGTAGCAGTTATCCGTTCAATCCGTCTCAATCCGTTTAATCGTCTCATCAAGCAGTTGGCCGTTGTTCCCGCATGATCAATCACTCGATCACGCGACGCTAAATCCGAACTGCCGGTAGCCCGCCGATGTCTGGCGGTGTGTAGCTCGGCGCACGGTGGATCACCGGCGCGCGGCGCTCGGGTGCAGCGGCCATTTCCGCCACGAGCCGTTCCTCCCAGATCGCGCGCGCCATCGCGATGACGCCGGGCGGGCACATCTCCACGCAGGCGCCGCAGCGCGTGCAGCTGGCACTGTCCACGACCACCGTGGGAAGCTCGTCGCTCGAGAACGACAGCGCGCGCTCCGGACAGCCGCTGATGCACTTGCCGCACTTCGTGCAGTCGTCGCTGATCACCGGAAGTACCGTGCAATCGAAGCAGCGGCTCGCCTCGCGCACGATCTCCTGCACGTCGCGGAGCGCGCTGCTCGAGAACGGGTCCGCTGGCGGTGCGGTCGACGCCGCGTTGTCGACGCGTCGCGCGGCGATCGCGCGTGCGGCGCGCTCGCCATCCCACTCATCGTCGCCAAGCTCGACCCACGCCGAGGAGACGACCGTGTGCACGAGGCTCTTCGTGAGCGAGGCGTGGATCTGCCAGGCGGCTCTCTTCCCGTCGGCGACCGCGTGCGCGATGGTGCGGTGCCCGAAGGCGCACGCGCCCCCAGCCCATACGCCGCGCAGCGACGTCTGCATCGTGACCGCATCGACCGCGATGAATCCGTTCTCGTCGTGTTTGAGCTCGGGGCCGAACTGCCGCCCCGGAATGCGGCGCGCGGCGGTGACGAGCGAGTCGCAGGCGAGCACCTTCGTGACGCCGGAGGTCGCATGGGAGATCTCGACTCCGGTCAACGCCCCCTGCTCATCGACGAGGTAGCGGCGTGGATGCCAACCGCCGTGAAGGATCACGCCGTCCTGCAGCGCGGCCGCAAGCGACGCAGGCTGCGCCGAGGTGGACTCGAGTGCCTCGGGGAGCACCGCGTGCGCGGTCGCGACGTGGCGCGCCTCCTCGCTGCGCGGGCGCCGGAGTGCCACGCGCGCGGCATCGAGCGCAAGATCGCCATCGCCCACAACCACCACGCGTCCGCTCAAGGGCGTGTGCTTCGCGAGCACCGACATCGCATCGACCACGCGCGGATGCGCTGGTTGGTCCGGAAACATGCCCTGTGCAGGAAGCGATGCGCCGATCGAAATGAAGATCGCGTCAAACTCCGTCGCCAGCATCGCGCGCAGCGTCTCGATCCCCGTTACCGGCGCGTTGGAGGCGAGTTGCGTGTGCGCGGACAAAATCGCGGCGCATTCCGCGCGCGCGCTCGCGACAGGGAAGCGGAACGATGGAATCGCGCCGGTCAGTACGCCACCAGGCTCGCTGCTCTCGTCGAAGAGGGTACACTCGTGTCCGAGCAGGGCGAGATCGTGTGCGCACCCCATCCCCGTGGCACCCGCGCCGATGATCGCGACGCGCTTCCCTGACCGTGCGGCGCGGAACGCCGTATCCGGCGTCTGTCCCACGAGTCCGGCGACGGAGCGCGCGTCGTGCGCGCTTGTGCAGGGCTCGGGCGAGGGGAGCGTCGATGGCGTCGAGAATCCGCTCGCGTACGCCTCGAGCGCTGCGATCGCGACGGGAGCGCCGAACGCGCGGCGGTTGCACGCTGTCTCGCACGGGGCATGACAGCCGTGTCCGCAGGCGCTCGCGAACGGATTCGGGCCACGGGCGAGCAGGAAGGCACGCGGGTGATCGCCTGCCAGCAGCGCGCTGGCAATCGCCGGAGCGTCGACGCCGAGTGGGCAGCCGTTGTGGGAGCATGGAACGAGCGCCGAGAGCGCGGTGGGCGCGAGCGGCAGGGGGTATCGTTTTGCTTGATCGCTCAATTTGCTTCCGTTAAGTTCCGGCGTTGCCTCGGCCCGCGGGCGAAGTTCGGGCTTCGGGGCCAGCGCGCCGCGCTCTCCTTTCAGACTGCCGACGCCCCGGCGAGGTTACCGGGGTTACGCGGGGGGAGTCCTCCCAGCGTCGCGAACTCACCACCCAATCATCGGCCTGTGGGAACTTTCGAATCGCTGTCGGACAAAATCGATCGCCGTGAGCTGGTTTGCGGCGTCATGGGGCTCGGCTACGTCGGGCTCCCGCTGGCCGTCGAGATGGGGCACGCCGGGCTCAAAGTGATCGGTTTCGAGGTCTCGGAACGGGTGGCGGGGCTCGTGAACGCCGGCGAGAGCCACATCAAGGACGTGAAAGACGCGGACGTCTCGGCGCTCCGGAAGTCCGGGAAGCTCGAGGCGACCACCGACATGTCGCGGCTCGGCGAATGCGACGTCATCTCCGTCTGCGTGCCGACTCCGCTCGGGAAGACCAAGGATCCCGACATGTCGTACATCGTGGCGGCCACCGAAGCCATCGTCGAGCGGCTGCGTCCGGGGCAGATCGTGGTGCTCGAATCGACCACGTATCCGGGGACGACGCGAGAGCTGATGCTGCCGCGCTTCGAGTCCAACGGACTTGTGGTCGGCACGGATTTCTTCCTTTGCTTCTCGCCCGAGCGCGTGGATCCGGGGAACACGAAGTGGTTCACGAAGAACACCCCGAAGGTGCTCGGCGGTGTCACGGCCGAATGTACGGATCTGGGCGGGCGGGTCTATCAGCTGTTCATCGACACGGTCGTCGAGGTGTCATCGCCCGAAGCGGCGGAGCTCGCGAAGCTGCTCGAGAATACCTTCCGCATGATCAACATCGGTCTCGTCAACGAGATGGCGATGATCTGCGACAGACTTGGCGTCGACGTGTGGGAGGTAATCGAGGCGGCAGCGACGAAGCCGTTCGGTTACATGAAGTTCACCCCCGGCCCGGGACTCGGCGGGCACTGCATTCCGCTCGATCCGCACTATCTCGCGTGGAAGATGCGCACGCTGCACTATCGGACGCGGATGATCGAGCTCGCGGGTGAGATCAACACGGAGATGCCGGCGTTCTGGGTCGGCAAGCTGCAGGATGCGCTCAACGAGGCCGGGAAGCCGCTCAAGGGCTCGAAGGTGCTCGTGCTCGGCGTGGCGTACAAGAAGGACATCGATGATCTGCGCGAGTCGCCGGCGCTCGAGATTCTCGACCTGCTGACGAACAAGGGCGTGGTCGTGAGCTATCACGATCCGTACGTCCCCGAGATCATCGCTGACGGGCACACGCCTGCCGGCGCGGTGGGCGTGTCGGTGGCATTCACGGATGCGGCGCTCCGAAGTGCGGACGCCGTGATGGTGGTGACCGATCACTCGTCCATCGATTACGATCGTGTGTGCAATCATGCGCAGATCGTGATCGACACGCGCAATGCGTGTGCGAAGCACGAGCCGCTGCATCCGGAGCGCGCCGTCGTCGCCCACGCCTGAGCGACCTACTCGACCAATGGAGCGTTACGTGAGCGTTGTCGGCAGCGATCGCCCCATTCGGATCATGCTGGTTGGATGCGGCCGAATCAGCGAGCGGCACATCGACGCGATCGCGTCGAACCCGCAGCTCGAGCTCGTCGCCGTGTGCGACGAGGTCCCCGATCGTGCGCGTGCGGCGGGCGAGAAGGCGGACGTTCCATTCTTTACGAGTTACGAGAAGATGCTCTCGACGGTGCAGGCCGATGCCGTCGCGATCTGCACGCCGAGCGGGATGCATCCGCGGCAGGGGATCATGGCGGCAGAGCGCGGGCTGCACGTCATCAGCGAAAAGCCCATGGCGACGCGGCTCGAGGAGGCGGACGCGCTGGTGAAGGCGTGTGATGCCGCGGGGGTGCAGCTGTTCGTGGTGAAGCAGAACAGACTGAACCCGTCGATTCAACTGCTCAAGCGCTCGCTCGATGCGGGGCGTTTCGGGCGCATCTATCTCGCGAACACGACGGTGCGGTGGAATCGCCCGCAGTCGTACTACGACATGGCGCCCTGGCGCGGCACCTGGGAGTTCGACGGCGGCGCGTTCATGAATCAGGCGAGCCACTATGTCGACATGATCCAGTGGCTCGTGGGCCAGGTCGAGTCGGTAACGGCGCGTACCGCAACGCTGGCGCGGCGCATCGAAAGTGAGGACACCGGCGTCGCGATCCTGCGCTTCCGCAACGGCGCGCTCGGCACGATCGAGGTCACGATGCTCGCGTACCCGCGGAACATGGAGGGGTCGATCACCGTGATCGGCGAGCGCGGCACCGTGAAGGTCGGCGGCACGGCGCTGAATCGCATCGAGCACTGGGAGTTCGCGGAGTACGACGACATCGATCGCGAGGCGGAGCTCTTGCGCGCGGCGCCCAATCCGCTGTCGGTGTACGGGTCGGGACACCGGCCGTATTACGAGAACGTGATCGCGGTTCTGCACGGCGAGGCTGCGGCCGAGACGGACGGGCGCGAGGGGCGGAAGTCGCTCGAGCTGATCCTCGCGATCTACGAGTCGGCGCGATCGGAGCAGGAGATCTCGCTGCCATTGCGCGCCTTCTCGCGCGAGAGCCAGCGCGCGTGAGCCAGCGCGCGTGAGCCAGCGCGCGTGAGTGCCCGCGCGTCGGGCGGCGATCAATCGGAGATGCGCGAGCTGCCGAATGGCGCGTTCGTGCACGAGTCCGCGTACGTCGATGACGAGAGCGTGCTTGGCGCGGGGACCAAGGTCTGGCACTTCGCGCACGTGATGGCACGTTGCGAGATCGGCGCCGCGTGCAATCTCGGACAGAACGTGGTCGTCATGCCGCGCGTGCGTCTCGGCCGCAACGTGAAGGTGCAGAACAACGTGAGTCTCTACGAAGGCGTGATCTGCGAGGACGATGTCTTCCTCGGGCCATCGATGGTGTTCACGAACGTCTACAATCCGCGCAGCCATGTCTCACGCAAGAGCGAGTATCGCGAGACGCTCGTCCGCAAAGGCGCGTCGATCGGTGCGAACGCGACCATCGTGTGCGGCAATACGCTCGGCGAGTACTGTTTCGTCGGCGCGGGAGCGGTGGTCACGCGCGACGTGCCGGCGTATGCGATGGTCGTTGGCGTGCCTGCGAGGCTCGTCGGGTGGGTGTGCCAGTGTGGGGAGAAGCTCCCGTTGCTCGCGCGGGTGCCCGAGGGCGTGCGCGTGCTGTGCGACGCGTGCGGCGAGCGGTATGCGAGTGGTGGCGAGGGGATCGTCCCGATCGCCGTGGTGTGAGAGTCGAGCGGAACGCAGAACGAGCCCTCGTTGCCGAATGGCAGCGAGGGCTCGTTTGCATCGTGACTTCATGGTCGCGCAGGGACTCGAACCCCGGACCTCTGGTATGTGAGACCAGCGCTCTAACCAGCTGAGCTACGCGACCGAACGCGACGGCAGCACCGTCGAGCGCGAGC
>JALYSW010000074.1 GCA_030854615.1 Gemmatimonadota bacterium | reverse complement strand
CCGCCGCCACCGTCGCAACGTAGCGCAGCCGAATCATCCCTTCGGGCGGGCGATTCGCGTGCGACGCGCCGAGCGTCGCGTGGAAGCGCGCGTCGAGCTCGTGCAGCTTCTCGTGGAAGAAGGTCGGGTAGAGAAGAAAGCGATCGTGGCGCACGTCGAAGCCCGCGCGCTTCTCGCGGATGCCGCCCTTGCGGATCATCGCGATGAGATCGCCGCGTCCCATCGCGTCGACCAGCACCGCCCACTCCTTCAACGCGACGCGCTCGCTCCGGGTAGTCTCAGCCATCATCGGAAGTAGAGTACAGCGAAACTCGGCGTCATCCCACCCCCGCGCGAGCGCGTCGAGTGAAGACGACTCACCAGAGGTCGAAGACTACCCATTTGGGAGACGCACGCCGGGATGTGGCTGGGAAGCCGGTTCGCTTGCGTCTGAAGATCGACGAAGTGGCGGAGACGATCAGGGCGATGATGCCGCGCCCGACGACTTTCTCGATCCCGACGCGCAGGGGTACGTCTTTACGTTCGGTTGACGCGCCACCACGCGAACGCCTCGGGGATTCCGACCTCGGGACGCATCGTAGGCGACCACGAGAGCTCGCGGCGCGCACGCTCTGATGTGAAGGGGTTGTCGCGGCTGAAGCTGTCAACCGTTCCGGGGAGCTGCTCCGCCATCGCCTTCTGGTTCGCGAGTCCCGCTGCGGCTCCGAGGAGCGAGAAGGTCATGCGCGCCAGGAAGAGAGGGATGCGCACGCCGCGCACGCGGCGATCGAGACCATTGGCGCCGAGCTGGACGAAGTCGGCGATTGTGACGGGGAAGTCGTTCGCGAGGTTGTAGGCACGCCCACCGGCCGAGTCGATCGTCGCCGCGCGCACGGCGCCGTCTGCGACCGCCGATGCGTGCACGAGAGAGAAGGTCGAACGGCCGCCTCCGAAGAGCGGGAAGACACCCGTGCGCATCATCCGCGCGAATCTCGGCACGAGCTGCCGATCGCGCTTACCGTAGATCATCGGCGGACGAATCGCCGTTGCCCACAGCTCACCGGTGGCGTGCGCGTCGAGCACGATCCGCTCGGCCTCGCGCTTCGACCGCGCGTAGTACGCGCGCTCGGGGAGCGGCGCGAGCGGGGTTTCCTCGTCCGTAGGCGCAGCGCGATAGCGAGCCGCGCTGCCGTACACCGCGACACTGCTCGTGTGCACCAGACGCGCGCACGCGCGTGATGCGGCTTCTACGACCGCGCTCGTGCCGTCGATGTTCGCGCGCTGGAAGCTCGACCAATCGCCGCTCGCGGCGATGAGCGCGGCGCAGTGGAAGACCGTGTCGCAGCCGGTCATCGCCGTGCGGAGCGACTCGGCCTCGCCGAGATCGCCGCGCGCGAGCTCGGCGCCCGCTTCGGTGAGCCACCCTGCGGCGAGCGGATCACGCACGAGGGCGCGCACGCTCCAGCCATCGACGATCAGCCGCTCTACGATGTACGATCCGACGAGCCCGGTGGCGCCGGTGACGAGCGCGCGATTCACTCCTGTGGGAACGGCAGCGGCACGACCTGTCCCTGGATGGTCCCCCGCTCGTTCTCCACGACGACCGTGCTTCCCATCTCGACTTCGCGTCGCACCATCACGAGCGCGATCGCGCCGAGACGTGGCGAGAGCGCGCTCGATCGTACCTCGCCGACCTGCTTTCCTTCGAGGGAGAGCAGGTTCGCGCGCTCGGCCGGCGGCTCGTTGTGGCCAAGCACGAGGCCGCGCAGGTGTCGGTTGACGTGGCCGCGGAAGTGGATGCGCGCGACGACTTCCTGCCCCGTGTAGCAGCCTTTGGTGTACGAGATCGCGTGCAGCTCGTCGTGATTCGCCTCCTGCGGGATCGTCGTCTCGTCGATGTCGATCCCCCACTCGGGGCGGCCGTTCTCGATGCGTGCGATCTCCCAGGCGAGCAGACCACCCGGTGTTGCACCGCCGGCGATGAGCCGCTGCCAGATCGTGCCGAATGCATCGGCGGGGAAGAAGAGCTCGAAGCCCTCTGCCTCGAGATCGGGAATGCGCGCGATCATCACCGGCCTGCCGCCGATCTCGGCATCGATGTGTGAATACGATGCGAGACCGGCGAGCGCTTCGCGTGTGAGCCCTGCCGCGGGGCCGAGCATGGAGCGGGCTGCGGCGCCGGCGATGACCAGCTGGCGCATCTCCGTCGCAACGTCGACGTAGGGCACGACCCGCGGGTTGAGATACTTGCGGATGAGCGCATCCCAGCCGGCGCGCGCGCGCGGAGGGACGTCGACGAGGAGATGGTCGGCGCGCGAGAAGATACGCACGTCGGCGACGATGCGCCCTTTCGGGCTGAGAGCCGCGGCGTACTGGCCGTGCCCCGGCAGAAGCGCGAGGACGTCGTTGGTCACGAGTCCCGTGAGCATCTCGGCGGCTTTCGGACCATCGAGACGCATGCGGCCGCGCGCGCTGCGGTCGGTGAGCATCGCGCCATCGCCCAGCGATGCGTATTCGGCTGCGATATTCCCGTAATGCAGCGTGACCGAGTGTCCGGCGACGACGCCGACCGCGGGGAACTCGCCCGAGATGAGGGGGCCAGCGGTCATCCGACCGCCCGGATCGAGAGCATGGCGCCGAGCGTCGCGGGGGTCTCGCCGACGTGCGAGACGAGCGTCGCGTCAGCGCCCGCAATGCTCGTCGCGTGACTCGGAACGATCACGGCGCAGCGAAGACCGGCGCCGTGTGCGGCGCGCACGCCCGCGGCGCTGGACTCGAGTGCGATTGCGGTGGTGATGTCGAGGGGACGCTTGCGGCTCGCGCGCTCGAGCGCCTTGCGATATCCATCGGAGGCGGGCTTCGGCGCGGTGACATCCTCCGCGGCGATGATGACTTCGACCGCGCCATCGAGCTCTGCGAGCGAGAGCACCGAATCGACACTCGCGCGCGTGAGGCCGGTAACGATCGCGAGGCGGCAGCGAGAGGCAGCGAGCGCGAGCAGCTCTCGTGCGCCGGGCGCGAGCGATACGCCCGCCTGCACGAGCGATGCGAAGTGCCGGTCCGCGCGCAGCGCGATGAGTGAGAGCGTCGTCTCGTCGCGCGCGATCGCGTGGCCGCGCAGCGCGCGGCGAACGGCATCGCGCGTGTCACGCTCGGCATCGACGGCGAAATTCGCTCCGTCCGCCAGCGACTCCGCGCCCGGCAACCCTTCGTCCGCGAGAGCGCGAAAGAGTGCCGCGCGCCGCAGCGCCGACGTACTAGCGATGACGCCCTCGACCTCGAAGAACAGCGCACCGATCATATCGAAAGGTTATAACGGAGCGTCCGGCGCGCGCTACGCCTTGTGCGCGGCCGCGGCATACGACGTATCGAGGAGCTCCACGGGGTGTACGGCGCGTGCCGAGAGCCCCGCACGCCGCATCCCGGCGCCGATCTGCATCAGGCATCCGGGGTTCCCGGTGGCCACGAGCGATGCGCCGGTGAGCTCGATGTGCGCCAGCTTCGGCGCGAGCACCGCCGCCGAAAGCGCCGGCTCGAGCAAATTATAAATGCCCGCGCTGCCGCAGCACTGATCGGAATCGACGAGGGCAACGCGCTCGAGGCCGGGGATCGCATCGAGCACGGCGAGGGGCGCGGCCGTCACCCGTTGCGCGTGCTGCAGATGACAGGGCGCATCGTAGGTGACGCGATACGGGAGTGGCGCGCCGGCGCGCGGACCGGCGGCGGCGAGGAGCTCGCTCACATCGCGTACGCACTCGACGAAGCGTGTCGCGCGCGCGGCCCACGCATCGTCGGTCGCGAGCAGATGGTCGTACTCCTTGAGCAGCGCTCCACACCCTGCCGCGTTCGTCACCACGTACTCGGCGCCCGATTCCTCGAACGCCGCGATGTTCCTGCGCGCGAGCATGCGCGCGGTGCGGAGATCGCCCGCGTGCGCGTGCAGCGCGCCGCAACAGTGCTGCGCGGGCGCTTCTACCGCGCGATAGTCGTTTGCGACGAGCGTGCGCTCCGTTGCGCGGTTGGCCGCGGTGAACAGCCCCTCCATCACGCAGCCGCGAAGGAGCGCGAACGTGCCGCGGCTGCCGTCGCCCGTTGGGCGATACGTTGCGCGCGGCAACGGAGACTCGCTGGATGCCAGCATCGCGAAGGCAAAGCCGAGGTCGCCGGGGAGCTTCGCGAGCGCGCGCGGAAGACCGGTAGCACGGAGCATCCGTGCACCGCCCACCGCGATTCGCATCAGCCCGCGCCGAGCGAAGAGCGCGAGGATCAGTCGCGCGCGGAGCGGCGGTTTCTTTATTTCGGCGATCGTCGCACGCGTCGCCTCGAGGAGCGCGCCGTACGGAACGCCGGACGGACACGCCGTCTCGCAGGCGCGGCAGCCCAGGCAGCGGTCGATATGCCTGTGCAACGCCTCATCGTCGAGCGAGAGCTCGCCTTCGACGAGCGCGCGCATGAGATAGATCCGTCCGCGCGGCGAGTCGTTCTCGTCGCCGAGTACGAGATAGGTCGGGCACGCCTGGAGACAGAAACCGCAGTGCACGCACGCGGCGATCCCCGCGCGCGCGTCGGCGAGCGGAGTGCCGGGGATCGCGCACGCGGGGGCAATGAGTGGCTCGCTCACGCGTGGTCTCCGAGAATGCCGCGATTCAATATGCGCGCGGGGTCGAAGGCGTTGCGAACGGCGCGCGACAGCAAGTCGTGCACGCGCGACGGAATCGCGCTCCACGATTCCGCCGGGAGGCGTTCGAAGATGTGCGCGCCCTCGCATCGCGTGATCCCGTCGAGCCAGCCGGCCACGGACGGGGTGCCCGAGGGCGCGCAGATGCAGCGCACGATGCCGCGTCCAACGGTGGCGTGCGCGAGCGATCCGCCGTCGTCGCTCGCGAGGCGGCTCCAGAGTGCGTGCAGCCGCGATGGCGATGCGGACACGCGCACCACCGCCGCTCCTGGCGGCTCGATCGTGGCGAGCGCGCTCCAGCTTCCATCGGGTGCGGGCGACGCGTCGCCGAGGGCGCCGAGTAGCTGGCGCTGTGCGCGCACGGAGTCGTCGTTGCCGCCGAGCCGCGCGAGGAGCTGCGCGCGGCGCTCGAGGCCCATCGCCGCGGCCAGCGGAGCGTTGAGCATCTCGAGTGCGAGCGGGGAGAAGGGAAGGGCGCGCAGCTTCCCGAGCCAGCCCTCCATCTCGTCGTTATTCGGAAGCGCGAGGGCGAGCGTTTCGTCGCGCTCGGGACGTGCACGCAGTCGCACCGTCGCCTCCGTGATCACCGCGAGCGTCCCCCATGCGCCGGTGAAGAGCCGTGTGAGATCGAAGCCGGCGACGTTCTTCACGACGCGCCCGCCCGCCCGCACGACCTCTCCCGTTCCGGTGACGACCTCCAGACCAAGCACCGTGTCGCGCGGCGTGCCGAAGGCGTGGGCGAGTGGACCAGCGGATCCCGTCGCGATGGTCGCGCCGAGCGTGCCTGCCGATGCGCCATGCGGATCGAGCGCGAGCCACTGCCCCTCTGCGCGCGTCGCGCGCGAGATGCTCGCGAGCGTCGCGCCGGCGCGCGCGGTGAGGGTGAGGTCGCCGGCGACGTACTCGATGATGCCGTCGTCATCGGCGAGCGAGAGCGGCGCGGCGTCGAGCACTGGACGTCCGGCGTCGAGCCAGCCGCCGCCACCGTGAATCCGCAGCGGGGCGCCGCTCGCAATGTTCGCGCGCACGCGATGCTGCGCTGCCGCGGTCGCCGCGCTCGTACTCACGCGCCCCTCCATTCGCGGCACGAATGCACCGGCACGACCTTCCCCGGATTCGCGCGCCGCTCCGGATCGAACGCATCGCGCAGCGCGCACTGCGCCGCGAGCGACTCGGCCGAAAAGATCTGCGGCATGTACTCGAGCTTGTCGAGCCCGATGCCGTGCTCGCCCGTGATCGTGCCGCCCGCATCGATGCACGCCTGCATGATGTCGCGCATCGCGAAGCCGACGCGCTTCGACTCGTCCGCATTGCGCGAGTCGTAGCCGATGTTCGGATGGAGGTTGCCGTCGCCCGCGTGGAAGACGTTGCACACCTGGATCTGCCATCGCGCCGCGATCGCCGCGATTTCGCGAAGCACGTCGGGGAGCTTCGTGCGCGGGATGACGGCATCCTGCACCACGAGGTCCGGCGCGATTCGCCCCATCGCGCCGAACGCCTTCTTTCTTCCCTGCCAGAGGCGCGCGCGCTCCGCCTCGTTCGCCGCGATCCGCACGGTGCGCGCGCCCGCGGCGAGACAGAACTGCTCCACGCGCTTCACGTCCGTGTCGAGCCCGGCGTCGAGCCCATCGAGCTCGATGAGGAGCACTGCGTCCGCATCGGCGGGGTAGCCGGCCGCATAAATCGAAGCCTCCACCGCACGAATCGTCGGGCCATCCATCATCTCGAGCGCCGCCGGGAGAATTCCCGACGCGATGATTGCCGACGTCGCGCGCGCGCCCGCGTCGATCGACATGAAGTCCGCGAGCATCGTGCGAACCCCCTGCGGATTCTGCGTCAGCTTCACGGTGATCTCGAGCGCGATCCCGAAGCACCCCTCACTCCCGATGAAGGCGCCGAGCAGATCGTAGCCCTCCACCTCGCCTCCATCCGCGTTGCCGAGGGTGATGATCTCGCCGTTCGCGAGGATCACTTCGAGCGCGACGACGTGGTTGAGCGTCACCCCGTACTTCAAGCAGTGCGGGCCGCCGCTGTTCTCGGCGACGTTGCCGCCGATGGTGCACGCGGTCTGGCTCGACGGATCGGGTGCGTAGTGCAGGCCGTGCGCGCTGGCGGCGCGCGTCAGCGTGACGTTCACGGCGCCGGGCTCCACGACCGCGAGGCGGTTGACGGGATCGACCGAGATGATCCTGGTCAGCCGGTTGAGGCCGATGACGACCGCGTCGCCGCTCGCGAGCGCGCCCGCGGAGAGTCCGGTGCCGGCGCCGCGCGCTACGAAGGGCGTCTTCTCACGAGCGAGAAGGCGCACGACGTCGATCACCTGCTGCTTCCTGGTTGGGAAGACGGCGAGGCGCGGGCGGAGTCGGTAGCCCGGCAGCCCGTCCGAGCTGTACGTCGCGAGCTCGCTGGGGCGCGCCAACACCCCTCGCTCGCCGACGATCGCGGCGAAGAGCGCCGCGAGACTGATTGTGTCGATCAGCGCGTTGCGCTGATCCGGTGTGTCGATCAGCGCGCCGCGGTCATCCGGCGCATTCTCAGGCGGCGGTCCAGAAGCTGGCGAGCGCGTTTCCGTGTGGAGACCCACGCAGTTTCTCGAATGCGCGCTCGCGAATCTGACGAATGCGTTCGCGCGTGACTCCCATGAGCGCGCCGATCTTCTCGAGCGTCATGGCCTCGGCCCCTTCGTCGAGACCGTAGTAGAGATAGAGGATCTTTCGCTCTCGTGGCGTAAGATACTGCCGGAAGACACGGTCGATGAACTCGCGCATCAGCTTGAAGTCGCAGTTTTCCTCGATCTCGCCGCCTTCGACGCCGACGAAGCGCTCGCCGAGCGTGGAGGCTTCACGATCCGAGCGATCGATCGGTGCGTCGAGCGACAGCTCCGTGGCGGACATCTGGCGCGAGGCGCGCACCTGCTCCGGCGTCTCCTCGATCAGGCGGCCGATCTCGTGGTCGGTGGGATCGCGCTTGAGCACCTGCGCGAGTACGGTTTCCGCACGCGCGAGCTTGATCAGCTGTGAATTCTGATTGAGCGGAATGCGCACGGAGCGCGTCTGCTCCGCCAGCGCCTTGAGGACGGCTTGGCGAACCCACCACACGGCGTACGAGATGAACTTGACGCCCTGATCGGGATCGAACTTTTTGACGGCCTTGAGCAGGCCTTCGTTGCCGATGGCGACGAGCTCACTGAGATCGAGACCATGGCCCTGATACTTCTTCACATACGAGATGACGAAACGAAGATTGGCGGTTACGAGTCGCTCGGCGGCGACTTCATCTCCCTTCTGCGCGAGGCGAGCGAGGCGTCGCTCTTCGGCGGGATCTCGTATGAGTGGGAGCTTTTGTATGTCGTGGAGGTATTGATCGAAAGCGGTAGAGGGGGAAGAGCGGAAGAACCCTTTGGACCTGCTCTCGGTCACTTGCTCCATACACGCCCCGTTCTTTGCGGAAGGGTGGACGAGCGGCACGGCAGCAGGGGGAGGAAATGCGCTGACGTGCAGCGGCTCGATGGTGCCGAGCCTCAACGTCGGGCAGGATAACTGTGGCTGCCGGTTAGGTCAACAGCCACAAAGTGTGCCGAAGATCACGCGAGAAAAACGGCTCGGCGCACGTGCGGCGACCGCGCAAATCGGTCGTCGCAAGCTGATTTTGCAGGTTAGTGCTGTGGGTCTCTCGGCTTCGTGCGCGAGGTCGCGGTCAAAATGCCCAACCCCACGAGCATGATCGCACCGACGATGATCCACTGCGTCGGCGCATGCAGCAGATAGGCTGCGACGCACACGCCGATTACGAAAATCAGGTAGCCGATCAGGAAGGTCGCGAACGAGGACATGTCGATCCGGTGGTTAGAGTGATGGAAAACGGAGGCAAGGAGAATGCCCCCGGCCGCAGACGTATCTTATTGTGTGTTGCCGCTTTGCGTGAGCACCTGCAGCACGGTTTCGTCGGGTGCGCGTACGCCCGCGATCGCTCGTCCGATCTCGGATATCAGTGCATATTCGACGACACCTTCGCGGGCCTTCTTGTCGCCGCGCGTCGCGGCGAGGATGCGATTCGCGATGAGCTCCTTCGGGATCGCTACGGGAAGTCCCGCGCGGGCAATCGTGTCGCGCAGTCGACGCACGGTGCCCGCGACCGTGACGCCGAGCCGTTCACCGAGCTCCGCCTCGAGAACCATCCCGATCGCGATCGCTTCGCCATGGAGAAGGCGATAACCGCTCTCCGATTCGATCGCATGGCCCATGGTGTGGCCGAAGTTCAGAATCCGGCGGACACCCGCCTCGTGCTCGTCGGCGCGAACGACGGATGCCTTGATCGTGATGCTGCGGACGATGAGATCGAGCATCGCATCGGATGCCGGATCATCGAGCAGCGCAGGAAGCGCGATGCTCACCGATTCATAGTACGCGGCGTCGACTATCGCGCCGTGCTTGATCGCCTCGGCCACACCGGAGCGCAGCTGCTCCCTCGGCAGCGTGACGAGCACCGACGGATCGACGAGGACGGTGCGCGGACGGTGAAAGGCGCCGACGAGATTCTTCCCGGCAGCTGTGTCGACGCCGGTCTTTCCGCCGATCGAGGCGTCGATCATCGCGAGGAGCGTGGTCGGGATCTGCACGAGCGGGATGCCGCGCATGTACGTCGCAGCGACGAAGCCTGCAAGATCGCCGATGACGCCGCCGCCGAGCGCGAGGATCGTGCTGTCGCGACCAAAGCCGGCCGCGAGCAGCGCGTCGGTGAGCGAGGCCCACTGCTCGCGCGTCTTGTGCGACTCACCTGCGGGGATCGTGAAGAGCTGCGAGTCCGCGGCGCCGATCGCATCCTTGAGCCGTGAAGCGTACAGCGGCGCGACGTTCGCATCGGAGATGATCGCGTACCGATGCGCAGGCGCGATGGCGCGCACCACGATGTGCGCCTGCTCGAACAGCTCGCGGCCGACGTGCGCGTCGTAGCCGTCGATCGGAATCTTCGTCAGCGGCGGCGGGTCGCTCACCACTGCACCTCGGCCGCGCCGCCGCGCTTGGCGGCCACGCGCGCGAGCACGAAGAGCAGATCCGAGAGTCGATTGAGATAGATGATCACGATCGGCGGGACGGTCTCGCTCCGCGACATCGACAGCACGTCGCGCTCGGCGCGCCTGCACACCGTGCGCGAGAGATGCAGCGCCGCGGCTTTCACCGTGCCGCCGGGAAGGATGAACGCGCGTAATGGCTCGAGCTCCGCCTCGCCGGCGTCGATCGCCTTCTCCAGCTGCTCGATGCGCGCCTCGCCGATGCGCGCCTTCTCGAGGTACGCGCGCACCTTGTCGGGATCCGGCGTCGCGAGAAGCGCGCCGAGGCTGAAGAGGTCGCGCTGGATGTCGAGCAGGAGATCGTCGATGCGCGGCAGGGGATCGAGCGCGCGTGCCATGCCGAGCGATGCGTTCAGCTCGTCGACGGAGCCGTAGGCCTGGACGCGCGGATGATCCTTGCGGACGCGACCTCCGCCGAAGAGTCCCGTGTCACCAGCATCGCCCGTCTTGGTGTAGATCTTCATGGGGATGAATATATCCCCAAAAGGTGATCAGGCCCGCTTGAACATCTTCGACCACCAGGAGCTGCGCCGGCCGTCGGCGCGGCGAAGGCCGCGTTTGAAGTTGGAGAAGTGGGTGAGCTCTTCGGCCTGCGTGGGCGGCTGGTAGCTCTCGGTAAAGATCGCCGCGAGGTGCTCCTGCAACCGATCCGGCGTCGCGACCACGGCCTGCGACTCGCACCATTTGTCGAGCGCGCGGCCCATCGCGGCGGCGGTCGGCCGGCGGGCTGGATCGCGATCGAGCGAGGAGGTGAGGATGTCCTCGATGGTGCGTGGGATGTCGGGGACGAGCTCGCGCACGTTCGGGAGCGGGCGCCACGTCACCTCGTCGATGAGCAGCTCGGTCGCGTCTTCATAGAAGAGGGGCTCGAGCGCGAGCAGCTCGTACAGCGTCACCCCTACCGCAAAGACATCGCTGCGTCCGCTGACATCGAGGGCGAGCAGCTGCTCGGGACTCATGTAGTGCTTCTTTCCCATGAGCATCTGCGGTGATTTCTGCATGGGATCGATCGATGTATTCGCCTTGGCGATACCGAAGTCGGTGAGCTTCACGTGCCCGTCCCACGTCGCCATGATGTTGTTCGGCGAGACGTCGCGGTGGACGATGTCGAGGCGATCGCCTTCGGGGCTCACGAAGTTGTGGGCGAAGTCGAGCGCCCGGCAGACGCGGCTCGCGATGTACGCCGCGATCGCCAGTGGCACCGGCGTTTCGAGGACCCGATGGCGCTCGATGATGGCGCGCACCGTCGGGCCCTTGATGTACTCCATCGCCATGTAGTACTGGCCATCAACTTCGCCGAGCTGGTAGATCTGCACGATGTTTCCGTGCACGAGGTTGGCAGAGAGCTTCGCTTCGTCGATGAAGAGCTGGAGCCAGGTCTTTTCCTTCGCGTAGTGCGGATGGATGACCTTGAGCGCGACGCGCTTGGCGAATCCCGCGGGGCCGAGATGCTCGGCTTCGTACACGGTGGCCATGCCGCCCTGCGCGACTTTTCGCACGAGTCGAAACGCACCCGCGTATTCCAGAATGTGGTCTTCGGTGTGCATACTTGCTGTGCTCATCTTTCTCTGCCTCTGCGGGGCCGTTCGTTCTCACCTCTGACGCACTTCATGACGCTGGATATCCGGGACATCACGATCATCGGCGCGGGACCCACCGGGCTGTTCGCCGCCTTTTACGCGGGCATGCGTGGTGTGACTGCGCGCATCGTGGACGCCCTTCCGGAGCTCGGCGGGCAGCTGACGGCACTCTACCCGGAGAAATACGTCTTCGATGTAGCGGGAGTGCCGAAGATTCTCGCCAAGGATCTGGTGAAGGATCTCGTCACCCAGATGCGCCAGTTTCAGACTGACGAGCAGCTCGGCCAGCGCATCGTCGCTCTGGAAGAGGACGGCGGGGTGCTTACTCTCGTCACCGAAACCGATCGCTTCCCGTCCCGCGCGGTGATCGTCGCGGCGGGGATCGGTGCCTTTTCGGCGCGGCGGTTGCCGCACCCGTCTGCCGACGCGTGGTATGGAAAGGGGATTCACGACCGGGTGACGAACCCGAAGGAGTTCTCCGGGCAGAAGGTCCTAATAGTGGGGGGTGGCGACTCGGCGTTCGACTGGACGCACCAGCTCATGAACCACGCCGCATCGGTGACGCTAATCCACAGGAGCGACCGGTTCAGGGCGCACGGGTCGACCGTTGCGGCCGTCAGCGAGGCAGCAAAGGCCGGTAAGGCGCGGGTGCTGACCTTCCACGAAGTCGCTGACGTGCACGGGTCGGATGGGAGGGTGACGGGCGCTACGTTGAAGGACGTGAAGGCGAAGACCACTCTCGAAATCGACGTCGACGTGATTCTCCCAATGCTCGGCTTCGTGAGCGATATCGGCCCCCTGGCGGAGTGGGGGCTCACGATCGAGAAGGATGAGATCGTTGTCTCGAGCACGATGGAGGCGGGGCGCCCCGGGATTTACGCGGCCGGCGACATTACGACGTATCCGGGGAAGTTGAAGCTGATCGCGACGGGATTCGGCGAGGCGGCGACGGCGGTGAACCAGGCCGTGCATTGGATCTACCCGGAAAAGAAGGTAAATCCGGGACACTCGTCGAACATGGCGATTTTCGGGCAGAAAGATGATTGAGGCGAATGGTGCGCAGATGGCAGGAATCGGCGGGAGCTGGAGATGAGTGAAGACATCGAGAAGTGTCCGCAGTGCGGCAGTGCTCATGTGACGAGGGGGAGAATCCTCGGCGGCATCGCGTCGATCTATTTTCGGCCATCGGGGCTGCGCTTTTGGACGGCGAAGGCGGCGGTGCCGATGATTGGCGCGAACAAGACGTCGGATGAGTTCTTTCCCCCGGGCGCGCGCGCGTGTGTGAGCTGCGGGCTGCTCTGGAGCCGAGTGAATCCGGGGCTGCTCGCGCGCGTGCTGCGCGAGGGCGGGACGGAGGAAACGCGGAAGCGCTTCGGGGACAACGGCGAGGAAGTGTAGGAACCGCTCGCGCCTGTTGCGGGTTTGAACACCATGCGCATCCTCATCGTCGGTGCCACGGGCACCATCGGGCGGCCACTCGTCGCCGCACTGCAGAATCGCCACGATCTCGTGCTCGCGAGCCGTCAGAAGGCACACGAGCAGGTCGATCTCGCCGACCCCGGGTCGATTCGCGCGCTGTACAAGCGCATCGGGAAGCTGGACGCCGTCGTGAGCGCGGCGGGCGAGGCCAGGTTCTCGCCTTTCGCTTCCCTCACCGACGACGATTTCGCGTTCAGCCTCAAGAGCAAGCTCATGGGGCAGGTGAATCTCGTGCGCTACGGGCTCGACTTCGTGCGTGATGGCGGCTCGTTCACGCTGACGAGCGGCGTGCTCGCGCGGCAGCCGATGGTCGGGAGCGGTGCGATCAGCCTCGTGAACGCCGGGCTCGAGGGCTTCACGCGCGCGGCGGCGCTCGAGGCGCCGCGCGGCATCCGCGTCAACATCATCAGCCCGCCGTGGATCACCGAGACGCTCATCGCGTTCAAGATGGATCCGACGGGCGGCATGCCTTCCGCGGACGTCGCGCGCGCGTACGTCGAGGCGATAGAGGGGAAGACTTCGGGCGCGGTCGTCTCGCCGATGTTTCTGAGCTGATGACTGCGGAGCTACAAATGCATCGCGAGCTTCGATAGCCGTCAGGGCTCGCCGGCGCCGAGTCCGCGCGCCTGGTTCCAGCGCGTGCGCAGCATCTCGAGCCACGACGGTGCGTTGGGGTTTACGACCTTCACCTCGACAGAGCCTATGTAGGCCGTCCCCGTCACGTGGATCGTGGGCGACCCGTCCATCGGCGTGCTCCACTTCTGCCCCTGCAGATCGAACGAGCCAATGATCGCGTCGCCGTCGCATTCGACGCGGACATCGGGCGGCACGAGGACGGTCACGTTCCCCATGATCACCACGAGTTCGATGCGCGAGCGCCCCGCGCCGAAGCGCGCACTCGTGAGATCGATCGTCACGTTGCCCCAGAACGCCACGGCGCGAAAGAGACGGGGGAGAATCCAATCGCCCGCGCGCACTTGCGTGGCGAGGAACGCCGTGACGCCGCGCACCGCAGGAACCAGATCATCGGGAACGATCATCTGCGTCGCGACGGGCGCTAGAGGTGCGCCCGCAAAGCGGGGATCCAGTGGTGGCTGGTAGGGAGTCGTCACGTCAATTCCAACGAGTGTACGCCGCACCGGGTTTCGCCGGCGCCGCACTGTCAGTCGTACGCGATGCGCGGATCCGCGGCGGCGTACGCGAGATCGGTGATGAGATTTACCGCCACGAAGACCACGCTCAAAAACAACACGGTTCCCTGGATCGCGGGAAGGTCCCGGCGCCCGATCGCCTGCACCACGTAGCGGCCAATGCCGGGCCAGCTGAACACGGTTTCAGTGAGAATGCTCCCCGTGAGGTACGATCCGAAGTCGAGGCCGAGCACGCTGATCACGGGGACGAGCGCATTCCTGAGCGCGTGATGCATGAGCACCACCTTCTCGCGCGCGCCCTTCGCGCGCGCGGTGCGCACGTAGTCGCTCGACAGCACTTCGAGCATTGACGATCGCGTCATGCGCGCGAGAAAGGCGATCGAGCGCGAGCCGAGCGCGAGCGCGGGGAGAATCAGGAACTCGGGACGACCGTAGCCCGACGGGGGCAGCCATTGCAGCACCACCGCGAACAGGAGGATCAACAACAGTCCCACCCAGTACACGGGAAACGACACCCCGAGATAGGCGATCGCGAGGGAGCCGCGATCGATCCAGCCGCCGGGATGTCGCGCGCTCAGCACCCCGAGCGAGATGCCGACGACGATCGCGAGCAGCATCGCGGTCCCCGCGAGCTCGAGCGTTTTCGGAAAGCGCTCGGCGATGTCGCGTGCGATCGGGCGGCCGGTGATGAACGAGCGGCCGAGATCGCCGCGCAGGACCCCACCGGCGTAATGCGCGAACTGGCGCGGGAGCGATTCGTCGAGGCGGAGCTCGTGACGGAGGCGTGCGATCGTCGCGGAGTCGGCGCGCTCGCCGACCATCTCGAGCACGGGGTCGCCCGGCGCGACGTAGAGCAGCAGAAAGGCGACGACGACGACGCCCGCGAGCGTCGGGATCGCGAGCAGCGCGCGGCGGGCGAGGAGCGCGCCCATGTCAGTACGTCATGGTCAGTGCGCCGTGATGGTCACGTCCGTGAACTTCTGGCCGTTGAAGATCGTCGGCACGATGAATCCCTTCACCCACGGCTGCACTGCGTACAGCTCGTTGTAGAAAAAGAGATAGATCATCGGCGCATCGGCGAAGGCGAGCGAGTCGGCCTGGCGGTACAGCGCGGCGCGCTTCGCGGAGTCCTGCTCGGTGCGTGACTGCGAAACGATCTTGTCGAACGCGGGGTTTTCGTAGAACGACACATTGCCGCCGACGCCGCGGTTTGCGCCGTGGAGCAGCGGATAGAGAAAGTTCTCCGCGTCCGGATAGTCCGCGTACCAATCCTTCACGATCATGTCGGCCTGGCCATTGCGAGCGGCCTCGCGCGCCGCGGCGCTCTCGCGCTGCACGAGCTTCACGCGCACGCCCACCACCGCGAGATACGACTGGATCGACTCCGCCACACGTGCGAAGGCGGGATCCTGCGGCACCCAGAGCTCGACCACGAAGCCCTTCGCGTAGCCCGCAGCGACGAGGAGCTTTCGCGCGGCCGCGGTATCGTACGCATACGGCGCGCGCGCATCGTCGGCGCCTTCGAGCGTGGGCGGGATGACACCTGCCGCGAGATGTCCGCGTCCGCCGAGGAGCTTGTCGAGGATGGTGCGGACATCGACGGCGTGGTTGAGCGCCTGTCGCACGCGTGCGTCCTTGAGCGGGCCGCGCGTGGTGTTGAGCGCGACGTACCAGAGTCGCAGCGCGGGCGCGGAGGTGAGGAGGGCCTTCTTCTCGTCCGTCTGCTCCCATCGCTGCGCGTCGGCCTCGGGAACGTAGAGGAGGTCGACGTTCCCGCTCTCGAATTCCGCCACCGCCGTGGATGGCTCCGGAATGATTCGTATCATGAGCGAGTCGAGCTTCGGCGCGCCGCCGAAGTATTCCGGGTTTCGCGCGAGGAGCACGTAGTCATCGTGCTGCCAGGCGGCCAGCGTCCAGGCGCCGGTGCCTATGGGATGTTCGCCGAAATCGGGAGAAATTTTCGTCGGAACCACCGATGCGACCGGCATCGCGAGTAACTTTGGGAAGATCGCGAGCGCGGTGTCCAGCGCGATGCGGACCGTGCTGTCATCGACGGCCGTGACGCCCGTGACGGTCGCCGCCTTTCCGGCGGCGAATGCGCGGGCGCCGGCGATCGGATAGAGCGGCCACGGGCGGCCGGATTTGTTCGCCGGATCGAGAACGCGCGTGAAGCTGTGCACGACATCGCTCGCGTGCAGCAACGAGCCATCGTGAAAGCGAACGCCGGTTCGCAGATGAAAGAGATACGTGCGGCCATCGGGAGTGACTTCCCATCGCGTCGCAAGGGCTGGCCCGACCTTCGCATCTGGACTGAAGCGGGTGAGGCCATCGAACAGGTACGAAACGGCGCGTCCTGTCGGAACATCGGTGGAGCGCGCGGGGTCGAGAGATTTGGGATCGTAGCGGTCGCGCGCATCGACGAGGGTGCGGCGATGGCCGGCGTCTCCGCCGCGACAGGCGGCGAGGATCAGGAGCGCGAAAAATGGCAGGCGAGACAATGACATGGCGAACCCGTGCTGGAGCGCGCCCGCGCGTCGCCTTCACGTGGCTACGACGTTGACACAGCAGTACTATTCGAGTGAACTTATCGGGCCCCAAGTGAAGCGTCAATCGTGAGTTACGTCCTGTGCGTCGACGACAACGAGGACATGCGCCTGATGGTGCGTGAGGTCCTCCAGTCGGCGGGGCATGAGGCCGGTCTGGCAGCCGACGGACTGTCCGCACTCGCGTCGGTCCAGGAGCGCGAGCCGGATCTGCTCGTGCTCGATCTCGTCATGCCGGGCATGAGCGGGCTCGACGTTTGTCGAGCCGTGAAGCTGAATCCGTTCACCGCGCGGATCCCGATTCTCATGCTCACGGCGCAGGGGGACATCGCAGCGAAGGTGGCGGCGTTCGATGCGGGCGCGGACGACTATCTCGCGAAGCCGTTCGATCCGCGCGAGCTTCGGGCGCGCATCGTCGCGCTTCTGAGAATCGTGCGGCGCGAGGGCGACAGGAATCCGACGAGTGGACTGCCTGGCGGGAAGGCGATCGAAGAGGAGATCGAGCGGCGCGCGCAGAACGGAGATTCGTTCGCGATCTGCTACATCGATCTCGACAACTTCAAGCCGTTCGCGGACACGTTCGGGTTCTCGATCGCCGACATGGTGATCCGGGACATGGGGCAGGCGATCAGGGCAGCGATCGAGACGACGGGGACGCCGACGGATTTCGTCGGGCACATAGGCGGCGACGACTTCATCGCGGTCACCACGGTGCAGCGGGCGCTGTCGATTGCGCGGGAGTGCGCGTTGCGATTCGTCGATGTGGCGAAGCGTGCGGTCGGGGAGGAGGCGGTTCGTCGCGGGCACTTTTCCGGCGTCGACCGCGAGGGGCGGGCACGTGATTTTCCGATCGCGCGGCTGTCCGCGGCGGTGTTGCAGATAGGACCCGACAGGTGGATCTCGACGGGACACATCGGGTCGCTGGCGGCGGAAGTGAAGCGGCGCGCGAAGCAGCGGGGGCCTGGTACCATCCTCGTGCAAACAGTGTAGCAGACGTCATCGCCGGTCGTCCTCGGAGCAGTGGTCGCGGCGTACACGAAAGGGTGCCAATGACGGTAACGAACGGAACGCGCGACGAGTCGGTCGTCCGCTACGATGATCGGCTGCCGGTGCACGGCCGCGCGCTCCTTCCCGCCATCGCCATGGGCGTGGGCGCGGGGCTCGTCGTCTTCTACATCGCGCGCATCCTGGCCGAGCGCGCGCCGATGGAACTGGAGCCGGTGGATGCGGCGTCCGGACGGGCCACGACGCACGCGCGAACACGCGGGTGATGCGACGGGTTCTCCTCGCTGCGCTGCTGCTCGTTCTTCCGGTCGCGCTCCCCGGCGTCTTGCCGGCGCAGGACATCGCCTGCGACCCCGGTGATCTCGAGGTCCACTCTGTCACCTTCAACGGGAATCAGCACTTCGAGAGCGCTGAGCTCGAGGCCGTCATCGTCACCTCGCCGTCGAGCTTCGCGCGCAGGCGTCTGCATCTGCCGATCGGCTCGAGGCGCTGCCTCGACACCCTCGAGCTCTCGCGCGATGCCGTGCGTATTCGTCTCTTTTACCGCCTGCGTGGCTATTACAAGACCGCCGTGAAGACGACTGTGCTCCCAGCGGGCACCGGTTCCGTGGCGGTGGGCTTCGGGATCACGGAGGGGGCGCCGGTGATGATCGATTCGCTCGCGGTCACAGGGCTCGATTCGGTAACGAATCGCGACCGCCTGCTCCACAAGTTTGACCACTTCAGGCACGATCACATCTTCACGAAGATCGAGCTGCAGTCCGTGCTCGACACGGTGCGGGAGGAGCTGCACGACAGCGGCTATCCGTATGCCGCCGCGCCGCTGGCATCGAGCGACGTCGATCCGAAGACCGACCGCGCGCAGCTCGAGTATCAGTACTTCCAGCAGTTCCGCGGCCAGCCGATGCCGATCCCGAGCCGCGTCGCGCACGTCGGCCGCATCGAATTCGAGGTTGCCCCCGGCGGCGACTCGGCGAAGATCGACACGAGTACCGTCCGAAGACTCCTGTCGTTCAAGGTCGGCGACGTGTTCCGGTCGAAAGACCTCGTGCGAAGCGAGCGCGATCTCTATCAGCTGGAGACGTACAGCCACGTCGACGTCGCGCTTGCGCCGGACAGCGCGCAGCCGAACGACAGCCTGCTCACCGTGCTCGTGCGGCTCAACGAGACGAAGATGACGTCGCTCGGTGTCGGCGCCGGATGGGCGACGCTCGACTGCATCCGCACACAGGCGCGACTCACGAATCGCGACTTCTTCGGCGGCGCGCGGCGGCTCGAGCTCAACGGACGGCTGTCGCATCTGGCGCTCTGCCCGCAGAACGTGAAGGACGACTCGATCTCGAATCGCCTCAACTACTACGCGTCGGGAACGATCCGTCTGCGCGGGTTGATCGGGCCGCACACGCTGCCGTCGTTCACGATCTTCAGCGAGCGGACATCGGAATACCGCGCATACGTGCGCGAGACGATCATCGGAGGCGCGGCGGAAGTGTCTCGCGACCTGCAGCCCCGCGATCTGCGACCGGGGTTGCCGCTCACGCTGTCGTACCGCGTAGAGTACGGCCGCACGACGGCGGCACCGGCGGTGTTCTGCCAGCTCTTCAACCGATGCGCGCTCGCGGATATTCAGCGGCTGCAGCAGAACGGGAGCCTGCACGTCTTTGGCGCGTCGCTCCTGCGCGATCGCACCGACCAGCTGCTCGATCCGTCGAATGGCAACGAGCTGCGTCTCGAGCTGCGAAGCGGAACCACATCGCTGGACACGGCGAATGGAACGCGATTCAGCCGCACACTCATCGAGGGCTCGGTGTACAAGACGGTGGGGTCGTCGACGTTCGCGGCGCGACTGCAGATGGCCGCGGTGCTCAATGGCTTCACGACCGGAGGGGCGACCGCATACGTGCCGCCCGAGGAGCGGCTCTATGCAGGCGGACCGAATTCGGTGCGCGGTTACAATCAGAATCTGCTCGGTCCTGTGGTATACATCGTGGACTCGTACACGGCCACGGATACGACGATCGGAGGAAATCCGGCGCAGGTATTTCGCGCGGTGGACACGTCGCGCGTGCGCCAATACTCGCCGACGGGCGGTAACACCCTCATCGTCGCCAATGCAGAATGGCGCGTGCGACTGCCGTCACTCGGCGGGAGAATACAGCTGGCGACCTTCGTCGATGCCGGACAGGTGTGGAATCGCCCGCAGCAGAGCTTCTCGATCTCGGATTTGCGCGTGACGCCGGGGATGGGTGTGCGTGTGCGGTCGCCGATAGGTCCCCTGCGCGTCGACGTCGCCTACAACGGCTACGCCTCGACGACGGGCGCTGCGTACTACGTCGGCAGTGACGACGTGCTGCGATGCGTCAGTCCGGACAACACACTTCCGTCGGGGATCGTCGGTGCCGGTCAGTCGTGTGGGTCGACCTACCAGCCGTCGTCGAGCAACAGCCTGTTCGGCAAGCTGAGGTTCAACTTCAGCATCGGGCAGGCGTTCTAGCGGATGTCACGCCGCCGTCTCGTCGCGCTCATCAGCGCCGGCATCCTGCTGCTCCTGGGCATGAGCGTGATCGGCGCGATCCTGGCGACGACGCAGACGGATCTCGGGCGCGCGCGACTGCGCTCGCTTATCAACGCGCAGGTGACGCGCGCGATGGGTAATCGCGGCACCATGTACATCGGCCGCATCACCGGAAGCCTGTTCACGGGAGTGGAGCTCGACTCGGTCTCCATTCGGGATGAGGAGGATTCGCTCGTCGTGGCAACCGGGCCCGTCATCATTCGCTACGATCCGCGCGATCTGCTCGACAAGCGACTGCTACTCTCCTATTTCGAGGTGAATCGTCCAAACGTCTATCTGCGTCGTCGCGCGGATCATCAGTGGAGCTTCCGTCACGTCTTTCCGGATGGGCCCAAGAAGCAGCCGCTCGTGGGCAGCCGGTCGATCGGCGATTACATCGTGATGGATAGCGCGGTGCTGCACGACCTGACGTTCACGCTCACCGATCTCTGGTCGCCGCCGGATTCTCTCAAGGGCGCCCGCCGCGACAGTGCGATCAAGGTTGCGCTCAACGACAAGTCGCACGAGTGGCGCCGCACGGGCGAGGGGATCAAGCAGACGCGCCGGTGGACGAAGGGCGAGCTGCGGTCGCCGTATGTGCGCCTCGCTGACCCCGACAGCATCGGAAAGCTGATCTCGATCGGCAACATGAGCGTGAGCGAGAACGATCCACCGCTCGAGGTGCGCAACGCGACCGGTCCCGTGCGCATCATCGGCGACACGGTGTTCTTCGACCTGCATCACTTCGACCTGCCGGGGTCCACGGGCCACGCGAAAGGGCTCGTCTCGTGGCACGGGCCGGTGCCGACCCACTACGATGTGCGCGTGTGGGGCGACTCGGTCTCGATGAAGGACGTTGCGTGGGTGTATCCGACGCTGCCGCGCACCGGCAGCGGGAAGATGGAGCTCACGATCCGGAACAACGCGCGCGATGCGCAAGCGCTCGAGTATGGCCTCACGAAGATGGACATGCGCTCCACGAAGTCGCACCTCACCGGAGCGATGACCTTCGTGGTGGGGCTTCCAGTGCTCGCGGTGACGAACGTCGATGCGAAGTTCTCACCGCTCGACTTCGATCTGCTGCGCACGCTCGCAGGTGGCCCGTTCCCTGTGGACTGGCAGGGACAGTTCACCGGCTCGGTGAAGGGCCCCGGTGGGCTGCTCACCGACTGGCATGTCGACGATGGGCAGATGACCTTCCGCGATGCGCACGTGCGGGGTGCGGTCACCAAGGCAACGGTGCACGGCGCGCTCGACATCCTCGTGCCGTCGAACGCGAAGTTCCACTCGCTCGACCTCGATCTCGCGACGCTCGACCTGCGCACGATCCAGTATCTCTTCCCGAGCTTCCCGCGGCTCGAGGGGACCGTGTCCGGAACGGCGCGGCTCGACTCCTCGTGGCTCGACACGCGTTTCCACGATGCGGACGTCGTGCACCACGACGGCGCCAATCCGACGTCGCACTTCACGGGCGACGGGCGTGTGACGCAGAACCCGAAGTTCACCGCCTTCGACGTGACGCTGCAGGCGCAGCCGGTGTCGTTCACGACCTTCGCGCGCTCGTACCCGGGGCTCGCCTTCCGCGGCAACTTCTCCGGCCCGATGCGCATTCGCGGGACGCTGGACGACCTCGATGTCACGGCCAATCTCTCCGGCGATGCGGGGACGATGGTCGTGAACGGAAACTTCGATCTCGATTCGGTGAGCGGGCTCGCGGGGCGCGGCACGGCGAGCATGGCCGACCTCGATGTGCAGAGGCTCATGGAGCGGCCGGCGCTACCATCGACGAGCCTCGCCGGTCGCGCGGCCTTCGACGTGCACGGCGACTCGATCGCGAATCTCGTCGGCTCGCTTACCGTCGATCTCGACCAGTCGCGCGTCGAGCCGGTGGACGTGACCGCCGCCACCGCTTCGCTGACCTTCGGCGACGGGCGCATGCACGTCGACACACTGAGCATCGCGACCAGCGCGGCGCGCATCTTCGCGAAGGGGACGCTCGGTCTCGCGCCGACCATCGTCGACTCGCTGTCGTACGCCGTCCTCGTCGACTCGCTCGGTGGATTGCGGCCGTGGATCCTTCCGCGCGTGGCCGCGGACTCCGCTCCGCGCGACTCCGCAGCGCGGATGACCGAACGCGATCTCGCGGCGCGCCAGCGCGCCGACTCGCTCTACGGGACGGCGCACGCCGAGGGGATGCTGATCGGCTCGATCGACACGCTGCTGGCGCGGGGAGTCATTGCGGGCGACTCGCTGTTCGTAAGCGGCAACCAGGTGATGCATGCGAGCGGACGATACGACGTGGCCGGACTTCCCGCCGATGCGCACGGTACGATCAGTGCGCGCGCTGACTCGCTGGTGATCGCGACCGTGGCGATCGACAGCATGCGGGGCGAGCTCACGCTCGCGAACCGGTCGCACGGTGACCTCGCCGTGTCGGCGGTGAGTAGCCGCCGTACGGGAAGCTTCGTCGTCGGAAGTCACCTCGCCTTCGACCGCTCGCTCGACTCGCTGCAGCTCGTGATCGACAGCCTCGGCGGGTTGATCGATACGCACGCGTGGGGGCTCGCCTCTCCCGCGACGATCGTCCTCGACACGGCTGGGACGCGCATCGACTCACTCGTGGCGCACAGCGGCGAGGGCGGTGCGATCGTCGTGCACGCGAGCCTGCCGAACACGCGGCCCGTGAACGTGTCGCTGCGCGCGGACAGCGTCTCGCTCGCCGATCTCGGCGTGCTCGCGCAGCTTGCGACGCCGATCAGTGGAACCGCCGCGGGGACGGTGGACATCACGGGGCCGCGCGCCGCGCCGGTGATGACGATCGGCTCGCGCTTCCAGGACGTGTCGTTCGGCACCGTCGCCTTTCCGTACTTCACGCTCAACGGCTCGTACGCGAATCGGCTGCTCGACACGAAGATGATCGTCTTCCGGCACGACACCGCGGTGATGTCCTTCACCGGCTCGTGGCCGCTGAATCTCGCGCTCCTCCCCGTGCAGCGGCGCATGCTCGACGAGCCGCTCAAGGGCCATCTCGCCGGCGACAGTCTCGATCTCTCGGTGCTCGAGACGTTTTCGCCGTCGTTCTCGCGCCCATCGGGCACGGCGAGCGTCGCGCTGGATCTCTCGGGCACCTGGCGGCACCCGCTGCTCACCGGTCGCATGCGCGTGCGCAACGGCGAGATGGGACTTCCTTCCCTCGGGACGCGGCTTCGTCACGTCGTGGCGGACGTCGGCTTCCGCGCGGACAGTGTGCGCATCGACACGCTCTCGATGTCGAGCGGTACGGAGACGGGAAGCAAGCTGTCGGTGCGCGGGTCGCTCGTGCTCGGGAACATGCTCGATCTCTCCGAGGATCTGAGCAACGTGCAGGTCGACCTGTCGATGTCGGCGCGCAACTTCCTCGTCGTCGACAAGCGGTCGGTGGCGCGTCTCGAGCTCAGTGACGATGTCCGGCTCGTCGGTCCGTTCAGCCGCATGGTGCTCACGGGCAATCTGAACGTCGAGCGCGCGACCTTCTATCTCCCCGAGCTCGCGCAGAAGACGGCGCTCAGTCTCGACCCGACGATCGATCCCGATGTCGGCACGCTCGTGGACACGAATCTCGTCGAGATCCGCCGTACCTTCCTCGGTCAGCAGCGCCGCGACGTGCAGGAGGCGATCCGCTATCTCCAGGTGCCGAGCCTGGAGGTGGAGATCGGAAACGATGTCTGGTTACGGTCGGCAGAGGCGAATATCAAGCTCGGCGGCCAGGTCGCGCTGCGGAAAGACGCCGCGAACCAGCGCTTCGACGGCTCGATCGATGTGGAGCGCGGCACGTATCGACTCGACCTCGGGCTCGTGCAGCGCACCTTCGAGGTGGACAGCGGAACGGTGACCTTCTACAACGATCCGCAGCAGGCGGGGACGCTCAACATCTGGGCGACATACACCGTGCGGCAGGCCAACCAGCTCGCGCAGGACGTTCGCATCATCGCGCACATCGGCGGCACACTGCTCGATCCGAAGCTCGACCTCTCGAGCGATGAGCGGATCGCGCTGTCGTACACGGAGATCCTGAGTTACCTCGTGTTCGGACAGCCCTCACTGCTCGGCTCCAACGACGCGAACAACAGCGCGCTGCGGCCGGTAGCACAGGCGCTGTTGCCGAGCGCTGGGGCGCTCATCGAACGGGCGATCAACTCGCAGATCGGCTTCTTCGATGTCGTGCAGATCCAGACGGGGAGCACCAACACGACGAATCAAGCGGACCAGAGCGCGACGAACTTTCTATCGGGCTCGCGCATCGGCGTGGGCAAGCAGCTCGGGCAGAAGACCTTCCTCACTGCGGACGCGGGACTTTGCCAGCTTGGGGCTTCGTCGAGCAGCTTCTCCTCTACCATCGGGATCACGCTCGAGTACCGCATCGCGCAGCATTTCTCGCTGCAGGCGAGCTCCGAGCCATCGACGCTCTCGCTGCTTTGCCGGCCCGGGATCACCACGATCGGCAACCGTCCGCGCCAGTTCGGCTTCGATCTCTTTCGCGACTGGAGCTTCTGATCGGCCCGATCCTCCTCATCACCAACCCGGCGGCACGCCGCGGGCGTCTGCTCGAGCTGCGCGCTCGCAATGCGCTGTTGGCGGCGGGGGTCGAGCACGATGTCGTGGTGACGACGCATCAGGGGCATGCTGGACTCGTCGCGACGGAGCGGGCAAAGGACTTCGCGGCGGTGTTCACGCTCGGGGGGGATGGGACGGCGATGGAGGTGATCGGGGCGCTGGCGCATACAGGGATCCCGGTCGGCGTACTACCCGGCGGCACCGGCAATCTCGTCGCGCGCGCGATGCACACTCCACGGCGCATCGAGCGCGCGGTGCCGGCGCTGCTCGCTGGCGATCTCGCGTCCGTCGATCTCGGCTACATCCCCGAGTGCGACCGACGCTTCGTGTTCAGTTGCGGGGTCGGGATCGATGCACGCATGATCGATGAGACGCATCCGGAGATCAAGCGGCGCTTCGGCATCGGTGCGTACGTGCACACCGGCGTGAGGGTCGGGCTCGACCGGCGCCCGTTCCGCGTTCGCGTGGAGGTGGACGGCGTCGCGTTCGAGCGGGATGCGACGTCGCTCATAGTCGCGAACTTCGGCACCGTGCTCGATCGCCTCCTCGTGTTGGGCCCGGGCATCAAGCAGGACGATGGGCTGCTCGACCTCTGCATCTTCTCGCCGGCGCACATGGCGGATGTGATGCGCATCGCGTGGCGGCTCGTCTGGCGGAACTTTCGCAACGACGACGCGATGTTCTTTCGCAACGGGCGGGAGTTCCGAGTCGACTGCGACCCGCCGCAGCTCTACCAGGCCGATGGCGAGCTGCTCGGCACGACTCCGTACTCCGTACACGTGGAGCCGTTGGCGGCACGACTGCTGGTTGCGAAACGCGATTGACCCGCCCTGGGGCGAGGGTACATTCGTGTATGTGAGGTCGTGGTACATTCGAAGGGCGCGGTGAATCGATGAGCGAACGGCACGGGCTCCTGCTGGAGCAGGCGTCAGATGGGATCTTCACCGTGGACGAGACGGGGCACTTCACGTCGGTGAATCGCATCATGGAACGCGCGATGGGGCATCGCCGCGCTGACCTGCTCGGTACGCACTGCTGCGAGCTCCTCTCGGGACCGCAACAGGAGACCGCAAAGAAACTCTTCACCGACACGCTTGCCGGAAAGCGGCAGCGCGCCGAGATGTCGTTTCGCGATGTCGCAGGGCGCGATCGCATCGCCTCGATCACCACGACGCCGATCGTCGAGCACGACCGGGTGACGGGCGCTCTGTGCATCGTGCGCGACGTGACGCAGGAGCGCCGTTTCGCGGAAGAGCTCGGGCAGCGCGAGAAGCTCGCGGCCGTCGGCCAGCTCGTGAGCGGCGTCGCGCACGAGCTGAATAATCCGCTCGCAGGGATCAGCGCGTTCGCGCAGCTGCTCGAGGGTGCAGGTCCGCTCAACGCCGAGCAGCGGGACGCCGTGGAGACGATCCAGATAGAGGCGAAGCGCGCCGCCAAGATCGTCTCGAGCCTGCTGTTGTTCGCCAGGCAGCGACAGCCGGAGCGCTCGAGCGTCGACCTGAATCGCGTGCTCACGGATACACTCGCGCTGCGCCGCTTCGTACTTTCCACTCAGCAGATCGAGGTGCGCACAGAGCTGGAAGCGGAGCTCCCCGAAATGTGGGCGGATCCCTTTCAGCTTCAGCAGGTGCTTCTAAATCTTCTGATCAACGCCGAGCAGGCGCTGCGCGGACGGAAGGGCAAGCGCAGGCTCACCCTTCGCACGCAACGGAAAGGGGAACGTATCGTGGCCAGCGTGATCGACAACGGTCCGGGACTCTCGGACGAGATGATGGCCCGGATCTTCGAGCCGTTCTTCACGACAAAGCCCGTCGGCGAAGGGTCGGGGCTCGGGCTGGCGATCTCGCACGGGATCGTACGCCAGCACGGCGGTGTGCTGCGCGCGAGCTCGGCACAGGGGAAGGGCGCGACGTTCGAGATCGATCTTCCGATTCGCACCGCGCTCGCCGAGGTCTCGCAGGCGGTGGTCGCCGGCAATGCCGGGGAGATTCCAAGGCAGCGCAGATTCCTGATCGTCGACAACGAGCCCGCGATGCGACAGGCGCTGCAGCTGCACCTGCGCCGCACCGGATGCTTCGCGGATGCGGTTGGCGATGCCGACTCGGCGCTCGCGCTACTGGCGACGCGCAGCTATGGCGCGATCTTCCTCGATCTCCATCTGGCCGAGCTCGAGAGCGAGGCGCTCTTCGCGGAGCTCGTCGAGCGCGACCCCGATCACGCCGGGCGCGTCGTCTTCGCCGCGGCGGACATGGAGAGCCCGCTCGCGCGAAAGTTCCTGCACAACGCCGGACGGCCGTTCGTCGGGAAGCCGTTCGCACTCTCGACGGTGGCGGCGCTCCTCGCGCAGACGGCCACGCGATAATGTCCACGATCCTCGTGATCGACGACACCCCAGAGGTCACAGCCGTGCTGGGCGCGTTCTTCGAGCGCGAAGGTCATCAGGTCGTCCGCGTGCACAGCGGTGAGGATGGGATCGAAGCCTATCACCGCGCGCGTCCGGATCTGGTGCTGCTCGATCTGCAACTCCCCGACATAAGCGGCTTCGATGTGCTCGAGCGCATCCGCGGCGATGAGCCCGTGGTCATCATGGTGACGGGACACGGTGACATCCCGCTGGCAGTGCAGGCGTTGCAGCGTGGCGCCGAGAACTTTCTGACGAAGCCGGTGGATCTCGATCATCTTCGCCTGGCGGCGGAGCGCGGGCTCGAGAAGGCGCGACTCCGCCAGCTCGCGCGCTACCAACGCGAGCGACGTGGGATCAAGGGCGTCGGCGCGCTGCTCGGCACCTCGCCCGCGATGCGCGAGCTCGCGCACCAGATCGAGCTGCTGACGTCCAGCGACCGCACCACCGTGCTCCTGCTCGGGGAGCAGGGGACGGCGAAGGGGCAGATGGCGTACGCGATGCACGCGATGAGCGATCGCGCGGACAAGCCGTTCATCGAGGTCGCGTGCGCGGGAACGACGGAGGGCGCGCTGGATGCGGAGCTCTTCGGCGACGAGTTCGGAGGTACGCGCGAGGAGCCGGTGCGTCGCCTCGGGCTCGCCGAGGTGGCGGACAAGGGCGCGCTGCTGCTCGATGAGATCGCAGCGCTGGAGCTGCCGGTGCAGGGGAAGCTCCTTCGGCTGCTGGAGGCGCAGAAGTTCCGTCGTGTGGGTGGAGTGCAGGACGTCACGGTGGATGTTCGGATGATCGTAACGTCGAGCCGCGATCTCGTGGAGGAAGTGCAAGCCGGGCGATTCCGCGAGGATCTGTACTACCGACTGAGCGTGCTGCCGGTGGTGCTCCCGCCGCTGCGCGCGCGGGCGCGCGAGGACATCGTCATGCTCATCGACCGGATTGCCGGCGAGCTTCGCCGTCAGCTCCCCCCCGCTCCCGCGGAGATCTCGGATGCCGCGCTCGACCAGCTGCTGCGCCACTCGTGGCCCGGAAACATCCGGGAGCTGCGCAACGTGCTCGAGCGCGCGATGATCGTTGGTCGTGGATCGCGTCAGATCACCGCGGAGCATCTGCCACCCGATATTCGGCGCGCCGGGGGAGGCACGCCGGGGCGTCACGTGCCGCGCACGCTGCACGACATCGAGCGGGCGCACATCGAGCGGACGCTCCGTGCGCACAACGAGAACCGGACGCGTGCCGCGCGCGAGCTCGGCATCTCGCGCGCGACGCTGATCAACAAGATCAAGGAGTACCAGCTCGATCCGCAGCTTCTATCGTATTCGGTGCCGGATGCGTGAGACGCGGAGGGGTGGTCGATCGTTCATATCCGGAGCCTCGCCGTCCGGCGCGGCGTCATGTACCCGGGAGCAGAATGGCTGAGAACGACGTAGAGCAGGACCGGATGGTCTGCCGTGCGTGCGGGAACGAGGAGCGCGCGAGTGAGGGATATCCGTGCGCCGACTGCGGCACCTTCATCTGCCTCATCTGCACCTTCAAGGGCGTGACGCTGTGCTCCGCGTGCAGCGACATGCAGAAAAACACCGCTGCGAAGCAGTGAGCGACAGCGTCGTGTTGCGGGATCGGCTCGCCCTTGGTGACCGGACCTTCACCGTGCTGGCCGAGCCGTGGTACGACGCAGCCAGCGACGAGTGGAAGGGGCGCTATCTCTACGTGCCGCTCGACCGCTCCCTCGCGACGCCGCTTGCCTCCACCGCCGTGCGGCGCTCCCGCAAGCGCGATGAGCTCGTGCGCCAGCTCGGCGCCGCAACCGATCGTGAGCTGACGAAGGCGTTCAACGCGATTCCGCTTCCGGGTGCGCGACGTTCACGCTGATTTCGGCGCGGCCATGATCGGCGCAAACGCGGGGATGACGGTACTCATCGCCGCAGCGGTGGCGCCGCTTCACGCCGAGCCCGGGGCGTCGAGCGAGCAGGTGAGCCAATCGGTCGCCGGGCAGATCGCCATCATCCTCGATGCGAACGGCGCGTGGCGTCTGGTGCGCCTCGCCGACGGCTACGAAGGATGGATGCACGAGGGCTACCTCGATGGACATCCGCTGAGCGCCGACGCCGCGAAGGCGTGGAACGCCACCGCGCGCCACTCGCTCGGCTGCACGATCGTCGACGCGAGCACCGACATGGAGCGGATACTGCCCCTCGGCGCGCGCATTCCGACGAGTGCGAAGATCGTCGCGGGCGGTACGCTCGACGCGCGGGAGATTCGTCTGCGCTATCCGCCGGTCGGCGTCGAGATCTGCGCGTCGGCGGCACGGTACTTCTCGAGCACCTCGTACCAGTGGGGCGGCATCACTCCCTGGGGTGCGGACTGCTCGGGAATGGTGCAGACGGTGTTCGGGCTGCACGGCGCAGCGCTGCCGAGGGATGCGCGCCAGCAGGCGGAGCTTGGAATGGCGCTCGAGCTTGCGAGCGATGCGTGGCAGGCCGGCGATCTGCTCTTCTTCTCCGATCGAACAGACGGGCGCGTCACGCACGTCGCGCTCGTAGCGCAGAAGGGGACGCTGATGCACGTGGCGATCGGGCGCGGCGGCTTTGCCGTGGAGCAGCTCGATCACGCGACAGACCCGTACACCGCAGCGCTCATGACGCGGCTGCGAGCGGCGAGGCGGGTGCTGTAACGCGCATCCGCCCCCTCTGACCGCTACCAGATCGACGCGCGCACGGAGTCGGGGCGGACCATCGGATCGCCGGGCTTGCATCCGAACGCCTTCGCGAACTCCGGCAAATTCGAGATCGCGCCAATCACGCGCCACTCCGCGGGCGAGTGCGGATCCGAGCGCGACTGCAAGATCATCGACTCGGGGCGCGTCTTCGTACGAAACGCGTTCGCATACGCAATGAAGAATCGCTGCTCCGGCGTGAAGCCGTCGACCGGCGCGCGCGACTTCCCCGTCATCGCCTTCTCGAACGCCGCGTAGGCGATCTTGAGACCGCCGAAGTCCGCGATGTTCTCACCGAGGGTGAGCTTGCCATTCACGTGGAAGGTGTCGGCGACGATGTAGGAGGAGTACTGATCGCGAATGCGTCCCGCCTCGTTGTCGTACTTCGACGCGTCCTCCGTCGTCCACCAGTCGCGCAGCGTGCCCGCGGCATCGAATTGTCGTCCCTCGTCGTCGAAACCGTGTGTGATCTCGTGTCCGATGATCGCGCCGATCGCGCCATAGTTCGATGCGTCGTCGCCGTTCGGATCGAAGAAGGGCGGCTGCAGAATGGCCGCCGGGAAGACGATCTCGTTGTTCAGGACGTTGTTGTACGCGTTCACGGTCTGCGGCGTCATCCCCCATTCGGTCAGGTCCGTCGGCTTGTCGGCCTTGGCCATCACCCGGTGAAATTCGAACCGGTTCGCGAGCGACGCATTTTCGTAGTACGAGCTGGCGGGGGTGATGTGGAGCGCCGAGTAGTCGCGGAAGGTGTCGGGGTAGCCGATCTTCACGCGAAATGCGGCGAGCTTGGCGAGCGCCTCCTTGCGAGTCGCGTCGCTCATCCAGTCGAGCGTCGTGAGCCGGTCGCGCAGCGCCGCCTCGAGATTGGTGACCAGCTCGAGCGCGCGCGCCTTTGCCGCCGGCGAGAAGTTGCGCGCGACGTACAGCGCGCCGAGCGCCTCGCCGAGCGAATTGTCTACCGTCGTCATGCACCGCTTCCAGCGCGGGTACTGCGACTTCTGCCCGGTGAGCACGGAGCGGAACGCAAAGCGCTCGTTCACGAAGCGCGTGCTCAGATAAGGTGCGCCGGCATTCGATAGCTGCCAGCGGAGATAGTCGCGCCACGTCGCGAGCGGCACCGACGTGATCAAGCCGCTCACGACCGTCATGTATTCGGGCGACTGGACGATGATCGACTTCGGCGTCATGCCAATGTCGGCGAAGTAGCGGCGCCAGTTCACCGACGGCGCGAGCTTCGCAAGCGAGTCGACGGAGATCGGATGATAGATGTTCTTGGGATCTCGCTGCATCTCGAGCGGCATCGCCGCCTTCGCCAATGAAGTCTCGAAGGCGAGAATCCGCTTCGCGGCGCTGGCCGCAGCGGCCGGCGAATCTCCGAGCAGCCGCATCTGGCGAGTGACGTGCGCGCGATACTCCTCGCGCAGCTTCACCGACGCCGCGTCATCATTGAGATAATACTCGCGATCGGGCAGCCCGAGCCCGCCCTGTCCCATCCCCGTGACGGTCAGCTGAGTGTTCTTGAAGTCCGGCTCGGTCCCGATGCCAAACGGAACGTCCACGCTATTCTCCTGGAGGCGCACGAGCTCTGCCTGCAGCGTTGCCGGAGTCGCGATCGCCGCGATGCGCTTGAGCTCCGGCGCCAATGGCGCAGCACCGAGCTTCTCCGCGCGCGCCGAGTCCATGCAGCTGCCGTAGAACGAGCCGAGCTTCTGGGCGTTGCTGCCGAGCGACGCCGACTTGTCCTTCGCCGCATCCTCGAGAATCGAGTGCAGCGCATCGAGGCTGCGGTCGTACAGCTCGCGCCCCGCGCCGATGCCCGGATACGACGCGGGGATCGTGGCGGTGTCCAGCCATTTGCCGATGGCATACCGGTAGAAGTCCGTGCATGGCGCGCACGTCGTGTCCATGTTGGCCCGATCGACCGCGTGCACCGCGGCCTGCGCCGGCAGGTGGTTCGTGACGGCGAGGAATGCGACTGCGGCAACGAGCGATGGGAGGCGGATGGTCATGACGGGATTCCTCAGCTCACGAGTCGGTTGGGGGGAAGGGTAGCGCCCATTGGGGCCATGTCGCTCCGTACAACGAGGCGTACCTCGCCGTGCGCCTCGCCGTCCAGCGCGACGCGCATGGCATACGCGCCCGACGCATCGAGCGGCAGGTCGATCGCGGCGATGAGCGGCATGTCCATCTCCGTCACTCCGGGCGGCGGCGGGCCGATGTTCAGCTCACCATTCGATGACCAGAGCTCCTGCCCCTGCGGGTTGACCCAGCTGAGCGACACCGTGTGCGTGCCGACATCCTCCTGTCCGCCCTTGAGACGCACGACGAGATGCGCGCGCGGATGGATTGTGGGAAGGGTGCCGCACTGCACCGCGTCGAA
Source organism: Gemmatimonadota bacterium (assembly GCA_030854615.1). Classification (GTDB taxonomy): domain Bacteria; phylum Gemmatimonadota; class Gemmatimonadetes; order Gemmatimonadales; family Gemmatimonadaceae; genus FEN-1250. The sequence goes on along the minus strand of JALYSW010000074.1, from coordinate 87 downwards.
GACTCCGAGGATGTTGAGCTTTCCTTCCTGGGAGATATTGGCGGCGTCCGCGAAGAGAGCGAAGGAGAGATGCATGCTCCAACTTAG
>JALYSW010000028.1 GCA_030854615.1 Gemmatimonadota bacterium | reverse complement strand
GGCCCCATCTTCGGCGGATCGCCCGTGATGATGAGCAGATTGCGCAGCCCCATCGCGGATGCGCCGAGGAGATCGCTGAGCATCCCGAGCAGGTTCCGGTCGCGACAACAGTAGTGCGTGACCGTCTCCATCCCGATGCGCTGCTCGATGAGGAGGCTCGTCATCAGCGCGCCCATGCGGCTCTGCGCGCGCGGCCCGTCGGGGACGTTCACTGCATCGACTCCCGCCACCTTGAGCAGCGACACGCCTTCGAGCATCGCGGTCGCATCGACACCGCGCGGCGGCACGATCTCGACCGAGGTGACGAAGTCGCCGCGTGCGATCTTCGCCGCCCAGCGCGAGCGGCTCGCGAAGGGCATCTCCTCGACGCCGGCGTCGGCCGTTGCGCGCTCGCCGCCCCCATCCTCGAGGCCGACCGGCATCTGGTAGCGCACGCTCGGCTTCCGCTGGTTGCGCGGCATCAACGGGCGGATGCCGTCGACGAGCGCCTTGGTGTGCTCCGGCGTCGTGCCGCAGCAGCCGCCGATGAGCTTTGCGCCCGCCTGGATGAAGTGGCGCGCGTAGCTCGCCATGTACTCGGGGCTCGCCATGTACATCGTGCGACCCGAGACATCGCGCGGCATACCGGCGTTCGGCTGCGCGCTCAGCTTCCGCTTCGTCACCGCGGCCATCCGCTCGATCGCCTCGAGAATCGCCTGCGGCCCGACGGAGCAGTTCAGTCCTATCACGTCGGCGCCCCAGTCGTCGAGGGCGCGCGCGACATCCTCCGGCGTTGCACCGAAGGGCGTGAGCCCATCCTGTCCGATCGTCATCTGGGCGATGACCGGCGTCGACATCGACAGCTCGCGGGCGGCGGCGATCGCCTGCTCGATCTCGCCGAGATCGCCGAAGGTCTCGAGGACGAAGCAGTCCGCGCCGCCCTCGAGCAACGCCTGCATCTGCTCGCGGAAATGTCCGCGTGCTTCCTCGCGGCTCGTGGCGCCGAATGGCTCGATGCGAACGCCGAGCGGGCCGACGGCGCCGGCGACGAGCACGTTGGCGCCCGCCGCTTCACGCGCGATCTCCGCCGCGCGTCGATTGAACTCCGCGACGTGATTCTCGAGCCCATGCTGCGCGAGCTTGAGCCGGTTCGCGCCGAAGCTGTTCGTCTCGAGCAGCTCGGCGCCCGCCTTCACGTACGCGCGATGCACATCGAGCACGAGCTCCGGCGAGCGGACGTTCAGCTCATCGTAGCACTGATTGATGAATACGCCGCGCGAGTAGAGCATCGTCCCCATCGCGCCGTCGGCCACCATGATGCGCTCGGGATCCGCGATGTCGCGCACGTCGGGGCGCTTCGTATTTTTCGCGAGCCCCACGGCGGCCGTCACGCCGCCTCCGTTTCCGCCGCTGCTCCGCGTACCACATAGTATTTTGCCTGCGGATGATGCACGACGATCGCTGCCGTCGACTGCTCCGGCATCAGCTGAAAGGCCGACGTGAGCTCGATGCCAAGTGCCTCGGTGGCGGGAAGCAGCTGGAAGAGCTGTGCGTGTCCCTCGAGATCCGGACATGCGGGATAACCCCACGAGTAGCGCTTCCCCTGTCCGTCCGGAATCCCCATCTCGCGTCGAATGAGCTGATGTACCCACTCGGCCGTCGCCTCCGCGGCCTCCACGCCGAGGCCGTGGAGATAGTAGCCCTCGGAGAACTCGCTCTTCTCCTGCAGCACCTCGAAGCGGCGCGTCGCCTCGTCGCCGACGGTCACGATCTGGAACGCGGCGACATCGACGTCACCGGAGTCCACGGAGCGGAAGTAGTCGGCGAGACAGAGATGCTCGCGCCCCTCCTGCCGCGGGAAGGAGAAGCGCGTGACCTCGCGCAGCGATCCGCCATCGCTCTGCATCGCGGCGGGATCATAGACGATGAGATCGTTGCCGCTCGACTGCACGGGGAAGTAGCCGTACACCGCCTGCGGCGCGAGCCATCCTTCGCGTCCGGCGCTCTCCGACAGTCGCGCGAGCGTCGGCTGGAACTCCTCACGCACCGCCTTCTCCCACGCGGGGCCCGAGCCGCGGCCGCCCCACTGCAGTCGGAAGAGCTCATCGATGTCGAGGTGCGCGAGCACCTCGGACAACGGAATGTCGCGACGAACCTTCGCGCCCCAGAACGGCGGCTTGGGTACCGGATTCGTCGCGATGACGGCGCTGCGCTGTCCCGCGCTGTCGCCGTGCGAGAGGTCCTTGCCCACCGCGGTGCGCAGGAAGACGTCGTTGCGCGCGCTGTCGATCAACTCGAGCACCATCGGGCCGCGCTTGTCGGCGTCGATGAGCGACTCCATCGTGTCCAGTCCCTCGAATGCGTCCTTACAATAGAAGACGCCCGGCGCGTACGCGCGTTCATTCTCGACGAACATCGCGCGACGCCCGAAGCGCCGGTTGATCGCGGCGCCGCCGATGAGCACGGGGAAGTCGAGCCCGCGCCGGTCGAGCTCCCGCACGCAAATCGGCATCTGCTTCGATGTCGACACGAGCAGCGCCGACAGCCCGATCGCGGTCGCTCCGACCTCGATCGCCTTGTCGATGATCGTGTTCACCGGCACCTGCTTGCCGAGGTCGTACACGGTGTAGCCGTTGTTCGAGAGGATCGTGTTGACGAGCGACTTCCCAATGTCGTGCACGTCGCCGTAGACCGTCGCGAGCACGACCTTTCCCTTGGTGTAGCCCTCCTTGCGCTCGAGAAACTTCTCGAGATGCGCCACGGCCTTCTTCATCACCTCGGCGCTCTGCAGCACGAAGGGAAGAATGAGGTCGCCAGCGCCGAAGCGGTCGCCCACTTCCTTCATCGCCGGCAACAGCACCTCGTTGAGCACGCGCACCGGCTCGGCGCGCACGTTCGCCGCGTCGAGTGCGTCCTCGATGCCCTCCTTCTTTCGGTGAAGGACCATCCAGTGGACCTTCTGCTCCGGCGACATGCCCTCAGT
>JALYSW010000027.1 GCA_030854615.1 Gemmatimonadota bacterium | reverse complement strand
GTGTGGCTCCGGGCGCACGTCGTCATTGCGAATGTGTTTCGATCAAGTTGCGGCGCCGGCGTGGACCGAGTCGCGTTGCGCTTCGTGGAACCCCTCGGCGAACTCCTCGATCATCTTCCTGTTGAAGGCGGGGATGTCGTCGGGCTTGCGGCTGGTGACGAGTCCGTGGTCGGTGACTACTTGTTCGTCGGTCCAATGGGCGCCGGCGTTTTTCAGATCGGTTTTGAGCGATGGCCACGAGGTGACCTTGCGGCCGTCGACGACATCGGCTTCGACGAGGAGCCAGGGACCGTGACAGATGGCGGCGACGGGCTTGCCGGCTTCGAAGAAGGAGCGGACGAAGCTGACGGCGGCTTCGACGGTGCGAAGCTTGTCGGGATTCGCGACGCCGCCGGGGAGGAGAAGGGCATCGAAGTCGTCGGCGCTCGTGCTGCCGAGCACGGTGTCGACGGTGATCTTGTCGCCGGGCTTGTCGTGGTTCATGCCCTGGATGGTGCCTGACTTCAGCGAGACGACTTTTGTATTCGCGCCGGCGGCATCGAGAGCCTTGCGGGGCTCGATGAGCTCGATCTGCTCGACGCCATCGGTCGCGAGGATCGCGATGCGTTTGCCTGAGAGTGTGTCTGCCATGGGAAGAACTCCTGATCGGTGAGTCGGAACCGGCGCGAGGACAGCGCCTGGTACGTCTCACCTTTGCAAGGCATGCGCCTCGATGGAAGCTAGCGACCTGTACGCGGAACGCGCGCAGGCACCCTGGTGTTCCGCGCACGGGCCCGCTATGGCGCGAGCCCGTGCGATGCAGGAGTCTAGTGCGCGAGGTTGGCGGGGTTGGGCGATGAATTTCCGCCGTCGGCGACGAAGCGCCATGTGCCATCCGCCTGACGCTTCCAGACTGTGAGATAGTTGCTGTACGAGACGTCGCTGCCGTCCTTGATGATGGCGTCGCCCGAGGTGAAGGCGAGATCGCCGGAGGGTGCGGCGTCGGCGACGCGCGGCGCCCATGTGAGAACGCCGGGGCCGAGCGGGGCGAGTGATTTCTGGATGGCGTCGTGACCGCAGGTGATCTCGGTGGCGCCGGTGCCGATCGATGCGCCGTCGAGCGCGACGAACTCACCGAAGGCGGGACCCGCGCCGGACTTTACGGAGCGCGCGGAGAAGTCGAGGTCCGCCGCGCGGACGGTGGCGATGGCGGAGGAGTCATGCGACGCGGTGTAGGTGGGCGCGCCGGGATTCGCACATGCGGCGGGCGCGGTGGATGGCGCGTCGGCGCCTCCGGCGGAGATGAGCCAGGCCGCGAGCTTCCAGCCGTCGGCTTCCTTGCGCCAGAAGGAGAGGTATTGAATCGGCGCGACGGAGGTGAGCGTGTCGGAGTGCGCGACGCGTCGCCCGTAGCCGTACGTGTAGCCGCGCGTGCCGTCGGCGGAGACTTCGGCGCGGATGGGGTGCCAGCTCAGGGTGCGTCTGGTTATCGCGTTGAGGGAGTCGAGCGAGGAGAGGACGCTGTCGCGCGTGCCGACGCGCGAGAGGGCGGGCATGAGCATCACGATGTCGGCGGCGGCGCCGGCGGCGATCGCGTCATGGAGGGAGCGGGAGGCGGCGAGGGAGAGGGCGGAGTCGGCGGCGAGGAGGGTGTTGCGCGCGGCGAGCTGCGGGGCGGAGAGGAGCGTGGGCGGTGCGGGGTGCGCGGCTTGTGGCGAGGGGGTTGTGCGCGCGGGGGCGGGAGGAGTCGCGTGCGAGCAGGCGGTGAGGACCACGGCAGTGGCGACGAGGGCGATGTGTGAGCGCATCCTCCAAAGTGCGCGACGATCCAGCGCTTCGGCAACGGCACGCGGGGCGACTTTGCACGCTTCTGACGTTTGGACTCGTCTATGAAGTGCAGATATAGTGAAGGGCGAAGAGAACGGTCGCTCCTTTGCTCGCGTCCACGAAGATGCTTTCTTCTCGTCTGCCGATTGCACGTGCACGCACCATCACCTTGCCGGTGGCCACGTGCGTCAGGGTGAAGTGACCTTCCGCATCCGAGTGTGTGCTCGTCGTGACGCGGGACGGTGATCCCGCCGCACTGATTTCGATATCTCGAAGTGATTCACCACTGTATGCCGATTCGACGATTCCAGAGATCGTTGCCGGTGACACAGTGGTATCGGGAGCCCAGTGGGTTTGCGCTTTCATTTCGTCAGCGGAATCCGCCGTGCACGTTGGATTCCGCCAACCCTCCTCGGCAACTCTCGGCGAGTGGCACGCACATATGCATCCGATGGCGACAACGATCGTCCAATACGTTAGCGTGCGCTGATCTCGTCTCATGGGTCACCTCCCTGTTGCGTCCCTCGCACGGGCTTCACTTCCCGATTGTGAGCTCGCGAATGCGGTGCACACAACATCACGCTTCGTCTCAATGAAAGTCATGCCCCTTCCACCCGCTTAGCTCCTCCCCCGCCTTGAGCTCACGAAACACCACCCCCTTCAAATTCACCACCGTCTGCTCCACCTGTAGCGTGCCGCGCACGAGGATCAGCGGCGCCGTCGAGATCATGAGCGCCTGCTTCTCGAACAGCTTCGGCAGCACGACGACGTTCACCAGCCCCGTCTCATCCTCGAGCGTCAGAAACACGAATCCCTTCGCCGTGCCCGGGCGCTGCCGGCAGATCACGAGTCCCGCCGCCGCCACATCGTGCGTGCCATCCGGCAGGGCGATGATCTCGCGTGCGGTGCGCACGCCGTTCTCGCGCAGCATCGCGCGTAGATGCAGCATCGGATGCCCGTTGAGCGAGAGCCCCGTCATTCGATAGTCCGCAGCGGTGATCTCGCGCGCCGACATCGCCGCCACCGATAGCGGCACGTCGAGCTTGATGCGCGACGGCGCGAGCGGGCCCGCATCGCCGCGCTCCACATCGAGCATCCGCCACACCGCCGCGCGTCGCCTCCGCGCGCTCGGCTCATCCGGCACGAAGCAGTCGAGCGCGCCGGACTCCGCGAGCGCACGCAGCGCACGCCGCTCGAGCCCCGAGCGCGACACGACATCACCGATCGATGCGAAGGTGCCGCCCGCTTCGACGGCGCGCTGCAGCCGCTCGCGCGACTTGCCGCCGATCCCGCGCACGAGGCGCAGCCCGAGCCGCACCGCGAAACCGTCGCCCACCGGCTCGAGCGTCGAGTCGTAGCGCGAGCGCGAGGCATCCACCGGGAGCACGCTCACGCCGTGGCGCTTTGCATCCTCGATGAGTGTGCCCGGCGAGTAGAAGCCCATCGGCTGCGCATTCAGGATCGCCGCGAGAAATTCCGGCGCGTAGTAGTGCTTGAGATACGCGCTCGCGTACACCAGCAGCGCGAAGCTCGCCGCGTGCGACTCGGGAAAGCCGTAGTCGGCAAAGGCGTTGATCTGGTTGTAGATCCGCTGCGCGACATCCATCGCGAAGCCGTTTCTGATCATCCCGTCGATCATCTTCTGGCAGATGTCCGCCATGCGTTCGCGGCTCCGCTTGTGCCCCATCGCGCGACGCAGCGTGTCCGCCTCGCCCGCGGTGAATCCCGCCGCGGCGATCGCCACCTGCATCCCCTGCTCCTGAAAGAGCGGAACGCCGAGCGTGCGTTTGAGAATCGGCTCGAGCGACGGATGCGGATACGTCACCTCTTCCTCGCCCGCCTTGCGGCGTAGATACGGGTGCACCATCTCGCCCTGGATCGGCCCCGGGCGAATGAGCGCGACCTCGACGACGAGATCGTAAAAACATCTCGGCTTCAACCGCGGCAGTGTGTTCATCTGCGCGCGGCTCTCCACCTGGAACACGCCAATCGTATCCGCGGCGCAGAGATCGTCGTACACGGCCTGGTCCGCGAAGTCGAGCGTCCACAGATCGATCGTGTGGCCGCGCATCGTGCGCACGTATTTCAGACAATCCTGAATCAGCGTGAGCATGCCGAGTCCGAGGAGGTCGATCTTGACGAGCCCCATCGCCTCGACGTCGTCCTTCTCCCACTGAATCACCGTGCGATTCTCCATTGACGCCGGCTCGATCGGCACGACGGTGGCGAGCGGCTCCTTCGTGAGCACGAAGCCGCCCACGTGAATCGAGCGATGCCGCGGGATGTTGTGCATCCCCTGCACGATGAGCGGGAGCGCCTTCACGCGTGCGTCGTCGGGATCGAGCCCCGCACGCTTCAGGAGTGTGCCGGGCTCCGTCGGACGGATCGCCGTGCTGGGATTCCGTCGCTCCGTGTGGTCATCGCTGCCATGCGGGTCCACCCACGCCGGCAGTTCACGATTCGTCGAGCGCGCGTTCGGGCTGCTGTACGGCTCGTACGCCGCCATCGGCTTGGGACGATCCGCCTTCGATGTGGGGTTCGCCTTCCGCCGCTCCTCGCGCTCGCTCTCGCGCACGTTGCGCTCCTTCTCCTCGAGCGCGCGCGTGCGAGTCACGACCTCCGTCCCGCGCACGAGATGGCTCCCGATCCGCTCAGCGTGCTCGGCATCACTGTTGCGATCCATAGCGTCATATGCCACGTCCGTCTCGACTTGCATCGCCTCGGCCGTCGCGCGCGCGGAGAAGCGGTCGCTCATCGCGGCGAGCGTGTCCGCCTGCTCCACCGAGAAGCCGAGCACGCGGCAGGCGTCGCGTACGGCGGAGCGGCCGCGGTAGGTGATCTGCTCGCACACCATCGCCGCGTGCTCGCGGCCGTAGCGTTCGTAGACGTACTGCAGCACCTGCTCGCGATCGCGGTGGGCGAAGTCGATGTCGATGTCCGGCGCCTCGCGACGATCGTCGCTCAGAAATCGTTCGAAGAGGAGGTTGAGCTTGATCGGATCGACGGCGGTGATGCCGATGCAGAAGCAGACCGCGGAGTTCGCCGCGGAGCCGCGCCCCTGACAGAGCACGCCGGCTCGATTCGCGAAGCGCACGATGTCCCACACGATGAGGAAGTAGCCGGCGAGGCCGAGTCGCTTGATGAGCGAGAGCTCGTGCGTGAGCTGCGCGCGCTGCCGCGAGTTGACGTTCCCCCATCGCTCGGCCGCGCCCTGCGCGACGAGGCGCTCGAGATATTCGTCGGCGCCGATGCCAAGTGGGAGCGGGAAGGCGGGGAGGGTGGGATGCAGATCGTTGAGGCGGAAGGCGCAGCGCTCTGCAATTGCCAGAGTCGCCTGCACGCCTTCGGGATGATGACTCCATCGCTTCACCATCCGCGCGGGGCTCTGCAGCCGCCACTCGGCGTTGGGGCGCAGTCGCGTGCCCATCTCGTCGAGCGTGCGCTTGTGGCGCAGCGAGGAGAGCACATCGTGCACGACGCGTCCGCCCGTGCGCGCGTAGTGAACGTTGTTGGTGACGATCCACGGCACGCCGGCGAAGCGCGCGATGTCGATGAGGGGCTCGAGCAGGGCGCGCTCTTCTTCGAGGCCGTGATCCCAGCACTCGATGGCGATACGGCCATCGAAGATTTCGTGGAGACGCGCGGCCGCCTCGCGCGCGCCCGCGAGGTCGCCGGCGATGATGCGTCGCGGCACGAGCCCGCGCGGGCAGCCGGTGAGGGCGAACAGTCCTTTCGCGTGCGCGGCGACGGTGTCGAGGGAGATCGATGGGCGACCGCGCGGTGTGTCCATGCGTGCTCGCGTGATCATCGTCGAGAGATTGCCGTAGCCTTCGCGATCTTCGGCGAGGAGGACGAGGTGGTGCGGCACGCCGCCGTCGCCGCGCACGGTGATCTCGGCGCCGATGATGCACTCGAGCGCGTCGCCCTCGCCCGCCTGCGAGAAGGCGACGATGCCGCCCAGCTCATCGTGGTCGGTGATCGCGAGGGCGTGGTAACCGAGCTCCACGGCGCGATCGACCAGCTCTGCGGGATGTGACGCGCCATCGAGGAGCGAGAATGCGGAGTGGCAGTGCAGTTCGACATATGGAGCTCGCACGCCAACTGCGGGCGTGCTCCCTGCATCCGCGTGGTGTCCGAGATCAGTCATACCATCCCTGCACGAACCAGCGCTCGCGCTCGCGGAAGGCGAGGAGCTCGCCCGAGTCGGACTCGCAGCGCCAGTAGTCGCGCGCGTAGCCGTCCTTCCACCAGTCGCCGGAGAGTCGCTCGGGGCCCGCCGCGCGCCCGATGGTGACGCGACGCTCGCGCCACCAGAGCGCGCACGGGCGATCGCCGTCCCATTCGACGTCGACGGTCTCCGGCGTCTCGAGCAGCCGCAGCGCGGGCGCACGCGGCGGCTCGGCGACCTTCGGGATCGTGGCGACGAGACGAGCATCGATGCGTGCAGCATCACTCTCGCACCACGCGCCGTTGCGCTCCACGCGATGCTCGTCGCGGAGCGCTGGGCGCACGACGGACTGCGCGCCGAGCTCCGCGCGGAGTCGCGCGAATGCCGCGTCGGCGGCGGCGGGGTCGTGCCAGCCGAGCGCGAGGAGATCGCCCTGCTCGCTCG
>JALYSW010000007.1 GCA_030854615.1 Gemmatimonadota bacterium | reverse complement strand
GACGTCGATCGGATCTCCCCTGAGGCGCCCGTCCCGGTCGTGCGCGTGCGCGAGAAGCGGATGGCGCTCGGTGGGGCGGCAAACGTCGCGCAGAACGTGGTTGCGCTCGGCGCCATGTGTGAGCTGGTGTGCGTAGTCGGCTCGGATGCGAGCGCGGCGTCGCTGCGAAGCATGCTGGCAGCGATCGGCGCGCCCGACGGCGCCATCGTCGAGAGCGGCCGCCCGACGACGACGAAGACACGGGTGCTCGCGCGTGCACAGCAGGTGGTGCGTGTGGATGAGGAGGAGGACGGCGAGCTCGGTGTCGGGGACACGCGGCGCGTGATCGCCGCGGTGCGCCTCGCGGTGGAGCGCGCGGACGCCGTGGTGTTGGAGGACTACAACAAGGGCGTCCTCGTCGCAGCGGTAATCGAGGAGTCGCTCGCGGTCGCCGCGGCGCGAGGGATACCGGTGATCGTCGATCCGAAGTACAGAAATTTCTTCTCGTACCGTGGCGCGACGATCTTCAAACCGAACCGTCGTGAGCTCGAGTCGGCGCTGGGCGCGACGATGGACGTCGAGCATCCCGAAACCTTGCCCGCGCTCGTGCAGCGACTCGGCGTCGCGAATCTGCTGTTGACGCTCGGAGAGCGCGGGATGGTGCTCGTCGGCGCGAAGGGCGAGACGGTGCGCGTGCCGACGACGGCGCGCGAGGTCTACGATGTGGTGGGCGCGGGCGACACCGTGACTGCATATCTCGCGGTGATGCTCGCCGCCGGTGCCACGGTGTCCGAGGCGGCGGTGATCGCGAACTTCGCAGCGGGGGTCGAGGTCGGGAAGCTCGGCGCGGCCACGGTCAGTGGCGAGGAGGTGCTTGGCGCGTACGACGAGGTGGCTGCTCGGGCGTGAGCTGTAAAATGCTATTCGCGCCGGAGCAGAGTGCTTAGTTTCAGAAACGAAGGGCCCTTAGCTCAGATGGTTAGAGCAGTGGACTCATAATCCAACGGTCGCAGGTTCGATCCCTGCAGGGCCCATTACGGCGGACACGTTACGTCAATCAGCAATGACGCAACGCGTCCCGGCGTCCGACTATTTGAACATCGCCGCCGACTTGATCACCGTCTGCGACAGCCCGAGCAGCAGCGGGATCAACACGAATGGCCACGCGATGAGGAGCTTCCACGTTTCGGTCCTCATCGGCGTTTCTGCACCGCGCTGAAAGCGAACGTCGTCTGCCATCTCAGTGCCCTCCGGAAGGAATGGCGGACGAGGCGCCCACGCCATCATCCAAATCGTGGTACTTCGCGTCTACCGGCCGTATGAGAAGATCGCAGACGAAGCCGACCAGGAGCAGTCCGGCCATCAGGTACATCGTCTGGTTGTACTTGTTCGCCTCCGATACGCCGTGCCGCAGCTGGTATTCGCCGAGGTAGTTGAGAAACGCAGGGCCAATCAACCCCGCCACGGACCACGCCGTCAGGATGCGCCCGTGAATCGCACCGACCTGCCTCGTGCCGAACAGGTCGCGCAGGTAGGCGGGCATCGTGGCGAAGCTCCCGCCATACATCGAGAGAATCACGAAGCAGCAGAAGACGAAGAGCGGAAGACTCTTGAGACGCTGACTTGCCGGAATGAGCACGTAGAGCGCTGGGCCCAGCGTGAAGAACACCAGATATGTCGCCTTGCGCCCGATGTAATCGGAAAACGTCGACCAGAGAAAACGCCCACCCATGTTCCCAATACTCAGGAGCCCGACGAAACCGCCCGCAACGACCGCGGTAACGCGCCCCGGAAACATGTCCTGACTCATCGGCGACGCAGACTCGATCACCGCGATCCCCGCCGTCACGTTCGCCGTGAGCATCACCCAGAGCAGCCAGAACTGCGGCGTCTTCCACGCCCTGTCGACGGACACGTTGTTCGACGTCACGAGTTTCTTCGCATGCGCCGACGGTACCCAGCCGGCGGGCACCCATCCCGGGGCCGGCACCCGCACGGTGAAGACACCGAACATCATGTAGATCAGATAGATCACGCCGAGCGTGATGAACGTCTCCGTGACGCCGGGCGACAGATGGTTCGCCGCGTGGTAGTGCTCCATCAGCTTCACCGAGAGCGGCGCCGCGATCATTGCGCCTCCGCCAAAGCCCATGATCGCCATTCCAGTAGCGAGCCCCGGACGGTCCGGAAACCACTTGATCAGCGTGGACACCGGGGAGATGTAGCCGAGGCCGAGTCCAATGCCGCCGAGCACCCCGTAACCGAGCAGCAGCAGCCAGAACTGGTGCGTGCGGATGCCGACGGATCCGAGGAAGAAGCCGAAGCTGAAGCACACGGCCGACGCGAACATCGCCTTGCGCGGGCCGACGCGGTCGAGCCACGCGCCGA